>DASTIQ010000120.1 GCA_035717485.1 Thermoanaerobaculia bacterium
AGGAGCACGCGAAAGAGGAACAGCGCGACCCGCGAAGGGGGCTCCGCGCCTGGCGACGCTCCGCGGAGGCGGCGCGGATCGACGAGGAAGATCGTCAGGAAGAGGGTCTCGATGAGGAGCGCGTCCCACTGGAACGAGAGAAATTCGTTTCCGACCGCCGAAAGCGAGAGATAAAGCGCCCAGCACCCGCCGGCGCAGACCGCCGGTAGAACGTCGGCGGCCAGCAGGATCGAGAGAAGGGCGCCGGCGGCGCATGCGGCCTGGAGAGCGCCGTTTCCGGCGCCCAGCCAGAAGATCGACGGAAGTAGGGCGTACGCGCGGCTGCCGAGCTCGCCGCGGGCCGCCGACAGGAGCTCGCCGGCGGGAGCGATTCCGCGAGAGCCGATGAGGCCGTCCACCTGAGACCAGAGGGAGATGAAGGCCGTGAGCGAGATCGCCCCGAGGACACCGATGAAAAGCCGCCGCGAGCGGATGGACGTCGGCGGGCGCGGGTCGGGTCCCCAGACGGCCCGAGTCACCGCGTCCGCGGCTCCCCGGTGCGAGGCGATCCCGCGGTACAACAGATCGGCAGCGGCCGCGAAAGGCGGAAATCGGCGGTAGAGCGCGAGAGGAGTCCCTCGGCCCGGCCGGAGGGCGAGCGCGCGGAACACCGCTTCCGCGCCGAAGAACACGGTTCCGTCCGGGAGGACGAGCCCGACCGCGCGCCGGAAGGCGTCGGCCGGGATCTCCGGGAACCTCGCGTTCGCGGTCTGGAACGGCTCGAACTGCGCCCGGCCGCGGAGGACGCCGCGCCAGCGCGCCACCCAGAAGCGGCAGAAGCCGCAGTCGCCGTCGAACACGACGAGCGGCGTCGGGGGAGGCGTCGCCGTTCGAAGTTCGGCCATGATCAGCCGCGCCGGCGCGCCGGAGCGCTCACCCGGAGAAGATCCTCAGATCCCGTCCGGTCATTTCCCGGGGCGCTTCGATCTCCTGGAGTGCGAGAAGGGTCGGCGCGACGTCGCGGAGCGACCCTCCCGGCGCGAGCCAGAAGCGGCGTCCTCCGGGTGAGGCGACGATCAAGGGAACCGGATTCGTCGTGTGCGCGGTGTGGGGCTCGCCCGTGGCCGGGTCGATCATCTGTTCGGCGTTTCCGTGATCGCCGGTCATCAGGAGCGCGCCGCCGCGCGCGAGGACCGCGTCGGCGAGACGGCCGAGGCACGCGTCGAGGCATTCGATCGCGACGATCGTCTCGGCGAGCTTCCCGGTGTGGCCGACCATGTCGGCATTGGCGTAGTTCATGACGATCGCGTCGTGAGCGCCCGATGCGACCGCTTCGAGCGCTTTTTCCGTGATCTCGGGGGCCGCCATCTCGGGCCGCAGATCGTACGTCGCGACTTTCGCGGAGGGAACGAGGACCCGGCTCTCGCCGCCGTACTCCTTCTCGACTCCGCCGTTGAAGAAATACGTCACGTGCGCGTACTTCTCGGTCTCGGCGAGGCGGAGGTTCGTCCGGCCCGCCTTCTCCCAGGCCTCGGCGAGGATTCCCGAGAGGGTCTCGGGAGGGAAGGCGGCGGGAAGGCGGAATTCTTCCTTGTATTCGGTCATGCCGACGTACGCCGGGAACGCCGCCTCTCCCCGCTCGAACGCGTCGAACGTGCGGGACGTCAGCGCTTCGGTCATCTCTCGAGCGCGATCGGCGCGGTAGTTGAAGAAGACGACCCCGTCGTCGCTCCGGATCGTGGCGGCCGGCGTTCCGTCCCGCTCGATGACGGTCGGCCGGACGAACTCGTCGGTTTCGCCCGCCTCGGCCGCCATCCGGAGCGCCTCGTCGGGACCGCTCGCCCGCCGCCCCCGGCCGTGGACGAGCGCGTCGTAAGCGAGTCGCACCCGGTCCCAGCGCTTGTCGCGATCCATCGCGTAGTAGCGTCCGGAAAGCGTCGCGATCGCGCCGAGGCCCCCCTGCGCGATCTCCTCTTTCAGACGACCCACGTAGGTTCCGGCGGATTCCGGCGGAGTGTCCCGGCCGTCCAGGAACGCATGCACGAAGACGCGCGGAAGGCGCTCGCGCCGGGCGAACTCGAGAAGCGCGAAGAGGTGCCGCTCGTGGGAATGGACGCCGCCGTCGGAGAGGAGGCCGAGCAGGTGCAGCGCGCCGCCCCGCGCGCGAATCCCGGCGGAGAGCGCCCGCAGCGCGGAATTCCGGAAGAAGCTTCCATCGCGGATCGACAGGTCGATGCGCAGGATGTCCTGCGGCACCATCCGGCCCGCGCCGAGGTTCAGGTGCCCGACCTCGGAATTCCCCATCTGCCCCGCCGGGAGGCCGACGTCCTCTCCGGAAGCGGAAAGAAGCGCGTACGGAAACTCGCGGACGAGGCGGTCGTAGGCGGGAGTGCGGGCGAGCGCGATCGCGTTCCCCTCGCGCTCGTCGCGAACGCCCCAGCCGTCGCAGATCACGAGAACGGCGGGGCGAGGCGGCGAAACGCGAGGCACGACCGAGATTATTCAGAATTCGCTCCATTTTGGAATTGTTTTCGCATGTGATTACATGAGCCCGATCAGAGGAGGTCCGGTGAGCTCTGTGTCCAGGAAGAATCCCCCCGCGCCGGCCGAGGACCTCGATCGGCTCTGCATCGACACCGTTCGCACACTCTCGATGGATGCGGTCCAGAAGGCGGACTCCGGCCATCCGGGGACGCCGATGGCTCTCGCGCCCGCGGCGTACGTGCTCTGGAGCCGCATCCTCCGATACGACCCGAAGGATCCGCTGTGGCCCGACCGCGACCGGTTCGTCCTTTCGTGCGGGCACGCCTCGATGCTGCTGTATTCGGTGCTCTTCCTCACCGGATACGCCGTCACCCTGGAGGACATCGAGAACTTCCGGCAGCTGGGCTCGAAGACGCCGGGCCACCCGGAACGCGGCATGACGCCCGGCGTGGAGGTCACGACGGGACCGCTCGGGCAGGGCTTCGGGAATGCCGTCGGGATGGCGATCGCCGAACGGCTCCTCGCGAAGAGGTTCAACCGTCCCGGGCACGCGGTCGTCGACCACCGGACGTGGGGATTCTGCAGCGACGGCGACATCATGGAGGGAGTCTCTTCCGAAGCCGCGTCCATCGCGGGCCATCTGCGGCTCGGGAAACTGAACCTCCTGTACGACGACAACCACATCACGATCGAGGGGAATACGTCCCTCGCCTTCGACGAGGACGTGCAGGGGCGCTTCGAGGCGTACGGCTGGCACGTGCTCCGGGTCGAGGACGCGAACGACCGCGCCGCGCTCGAGGCCGCCTACCGGCAAGCCGCCGCCGAGATGGGGCGCCCCTCGCTCATCATCTGCCGTTCCCACATCGGATATCCGTCGCCGCACAAGACCGACAGCGCGGAGGCCCACGGCTCTCCGCTCGGTGAGGACGAGGTCCGGGAGACGAAGGAGATCCTCGGGTGGGACCCGAACGCTCATTTCGCGGTGCCCCCCGAGGCGCTTTCCCGGTGGCGGGAAGCGGGAAGGAAGAGCGCCGAACACCACGCGGGGTGGAAGCGCCGCTTCGACGCGTACGCGAAGGCGTTTCCCGGTCTCGCGCGGGAATTCCAGGACGCGATGGCCGGCAAGCTCCCGGCCGGCTGGGACGCGGACGTCCCGGCCTTCCGGCCCGAGGATGCGAAGAAAGGGCAGCTCGCGACGCGGAAGGCCTCCGGCAAGGTCCTGAACGCCATCGCGAAGCGCTATCCCGCTCTCGCCGGCGGCTCCGCGGACCTGGCGCCCTCCACCGACACGCTGATCGAGGGCGAGCCGGACTTCGAGAAGGAGTCCACCGGCCGCAACTTCCACTGGGGGATCCGCGAGCACGCGATGGGGGCGGCGCTCAACGGCATGGCGGCCCACGGCGGTATCCGCCCGTTCGGCGCGACGTTCTTCATCTTCTCCGACTACATGCGGCCTTCGGTGCGGCTCGCCTCGCTTTCCGAGCTCCCCGTCATCTACGTCTGGACGCACGATTCGATCGGACTCGGCGAGGACGGCCCGACGCACCAGCCGATCGAGCACCTGGCCTCCTTTCGCGCGATGCCCGGAATCGTCCTGATTCGCCCGGCGGACGCGAACGAGACGGCGCAGGCGTGGAAGGCGGCGATCGCCCACACGGAGGGGCCCGTCGGGCTCGTGCTCACCCGGCAGGGCGTTCCCGTGCTCGATCCGGCGAAGTACGGCGCCGCGATGCGCGTCGATCGCGGAGGCTACGTGCTTTCCGAGGCGTCCGGCGGCCGTCCCGCGGTGATCCTGATCGCATCCGGCTCGGAGGTCTCGGTCGCGCTCGAGGCCCGGGAGCTCCTTTCGAAGAAGAAGATTCCGGCTCGCGTCGTCTCGATGCCGTCGACGTGGCTTTTCGACCGGCAGCCGCGGGCGTACCGCGAGCAGGTCCTCCCGCCGTCGATCGCCGCCCGCGTCTCGGTCGAGGCGGGGACGACGTTCGGATGGGCGAAGTACGTCGGTCCGCGCGGGATCGCGATCGGGATCGATCGCTTCGGATCGTCGGCCCCCGGCCCGACGAACATGAAGGAGGCGGGATTCACTCCGGAGCATGTCGCTCGCGAGGCCGCCCGGCTCGTCGCCCGCCTCGACGCCGCCCGGCCCGCCGGGAAGAAGAAACCCGCTCGGGCGTCCCGGTCGCGGAAGGCCGCCGGCGCCCGCCGTGGACCATCGACCCGCAGACGGCCGGCGCGGCCGGCGAGGAAGAAGAGATGAAAGTGGCGTTCGGATGCGATCACGCCGGGTTCGAGCTGAAGCGCGAGCTCCTCGCCTGGGCCGAATCCGCGGGGCATCGCGTCGTCGATCTCGGGAACACGAGCCTCGACCCCGCCGACGACTATCCCGATTTCGCGCGCGCCGTCGCGGTCGCCGTCTCGCGGGGAGAGGCGGAGCGCGGGATCGTCGTGTGCGGCTCGGGCGTGGGGGCGTCGATCGCGGTCAACAAGGTTCCGGGCGCGCGGGGAGCCGTCTGCCACGACACCTTCTCGGCCCACCAGGGAGTCGAGGACGACGACGCGAACATCCTGACGCTCGGCGCGAGGGTGATCGGCGGATCGCTCGCCCGGGAAGTGGCGGCGGCGTTCCTGAATGCCCGCTATTCGGGAGCCGAGCGGCACGCGCGTCGGCTGGAGAAGGTCAAGCAGATCGAGCTCGACGCCCGGACCGGCGTCTTCGAATTTCCGGAGGTGAAGAGATGAGCGACGCCCGGAACTCCCTTTTCCGGCTGAAGGACTACGGCGTCTCGGTGTGGTGCGACGAGCTCTCGCGGGACATGATCCGCGGAGGCGAGCTGAAGAGGCTGATCGACGAGAAGGCGGTCGTCGGGGTGACGTCGAACCCGTCGATCTTCCAGAAGGCGCTTTCGGAGGGAAACGCCTACGACGCGGACATCGAGAAGCTCGTCGCGGCGGGCAAATCGACCCCGGAGGTGTTCGACGCGCTCGCGGTCCAGGACATCCGGGAAGCCTGCGGCGTGCTCCGTCCCGTCTACGACGCGACCGAGGGCGAGGACGGGTACGTGTCGATCGAGGTGCTCCCGTCGCTCGCCGGAGACACCGAAGGAACGATCGCGGAGGCGACCCGGTATCACCGGGAGATCGCCCAGCCGAACCTGATGGTCAAGATCCCGGCGACTCCGGCCGGCATTCCCGCGATTCGCCGGATGATCGCGGGCGGGAAGTCGATCAACATCACCCTGATCTTCTCCGTCGACCGCTACGCCGAAGTCGCGGAGGCCTACCTCGCCGGCCTCGAGGAGTTCGTCCGCCAGGGCGGCGATCCGCGGCCGGTCGCGTCCGTCGCGTCGTTCTTCGTCTCGCGGATCGACACCGAGACCGACAAGCGGATCGACGCCGAGCTCGCCTCGGAAAAGGATCCGGAGCGGCGGCGGCGCCTCGAATCGCTGAAGGGCCGGATCGCGGTCGCCAACGCGAAGCTCGCCTTCGCGAAATTCCGGAAGATCTTCTCGGGGCCGCGGTGGGAAGCCCTCGCGTCGAAGGGCGCGCGGACGCAGCGCTGCCTCTGGGCATCGACGTCGACGAAGAACAAGGCCTACTCCGACATCCTCTACGTCCAGGAGCTGGTCGGCGGTCCCACGGTGAACACGATGCCGATCAAGACCATGGACGCTTATCTCGACCACGGCCGGC
The DNA here is from genome assembly GCA_035717485.1 of Thermoanaerobaculia bacterium. Lineage (NCBI taxonomy): Bacteria > Pseudomonadati > Acidobacteriota > Thermoanaerobaculia > Thermoanaerobaculia bacterium. Next base: position 6,154 of record DASTIQ010000120.1, read on the forward strand.
CCGAGGAGACGCTGACGCGGGGCGTCGAGGAAGCGCGGCGCGACGTCGCGGCGCTCGCGGAGTTCGGCATCGATTACCACGACATCACCGACAACTTCTCGGAGAGCGACGGAGTCCGGAAGTTCGAGGACTCGTACCGGGAGCTCCTGGCGGGGCTCGAATCCAAGCGACGGCAGGACGCGGGCGTCGCGGCGCGCCGGTGAAGCGCGCGCCCGGCCGCGACTGGGCCCGGCTGGGACCGGCCGCGAGCGCCGTCCGGGAGTCCGCCGAGCGCCTCGCGCGCGAAGAGTTCGTGGACCGCGTCTGGCGGCGCGATCCGTTCCTCTGGAAGTCCGACGAGAAGCACCGGGAGATCATCGAGAACGCCCTCGGCTGGCTCGATGCGCCGTCCGAAATGCTCCGCCGGGCGACGGAGCTCGAAGAGTGGGCCATCCACGCCCGCCGCGGGAGGCGTTTCGTCGTCCTCTGCGGAATGGGCGGTTCTTCGCTCGCGCCGGAGGTCTTCGGGCGCGTGCTCGGCCGGCCCGACGCTCCCGAGCTCATCGTCCTCGACTCGACGTCCCCGGAACAGGTCCGGGACGCGTCGGAGCGCATCGATCTCGACGCGACGCTCTTCCTGATCTCGTCGAAGTCGGGCGGGACGCTCGAGACGATCTCGCAGTTCCGGTATTTCCACGACCAGGCGCTCCGCCGCTCCGGGCCTCCGGAGCGCGCCGGCGAGCAGTTCGTCGCGATCACGGATTCCGGCTCGCCGCTCGAAAAGCTCGCGATCGAGCACCGGTTCGCCGAAGTCTTCGAGAACCTGCCCGGGATCGGAGGACGCTACTCGGCGCTCTCGTACTTCGGCCTGGTCCCCGCGGCGCTCTGCGGCGTCGACCTGCCGCGCCTCCTCGAGCGGGCGGACGAGGCGGCGCAGGCGTGCCGCACGCCGGGCCTCCGCAATCCGGGGCTCTCTCTCGGCGCGGCGCTCGGCCGCCTCGCGCGAGACGGGCGGGACAAGGCGACGATCGTGTGCTCCGCGGCGATCGCGCCGTTCGGCGCATGGCTCGAGCAGCTCGTCGCCGAATCGACCGGGAAGGAAGGCACCGGCGTCGTGCCGATCGACGGCGAGCCGACCGGCTGGCCCGAGGACTACTCGTCCGACCGGTTCTTTCTCTACGAGAGGCTCGACGGAGCGGAGGGCGCGGGGGAAGCGGACGAGAAGCTCGACCGCCTGGCGCAGGAGGGGCATCCGGTCCGCGTCCGCGCGTGGCGCGACCGGTACGATCTCGGGGCGCGGATGTTCGTCTGGGAATTCGCGGTCGCGGCCGCGGGCGCGGTGCTCGGGATCGATCCGTTCGACCAGCCGAACGTGCAGGAATCGAAGGACAACACGAACGCCGTGCTCGCCGGGTTCGGGAAGACGAAGTCCCTCCCGAGGGAGCGCGGCCGGCGCGCTGCCGGTGGCGTGTCGCTCCACGGCGAGACCCTCGAGCGGCTCCTCGGGGAAGCGCGTCCGGGCCGCGACTACCTGGCTCTGCAGGCGTACGTGGACCGGAGCCCGCGCAACGAGGAGACGCTCCTCCGGCTCCGGCGCGATCTCCGGAACCGGATTCGATGCGCGACGACGGTCGGGTTCGGACCGCGGTTCCTCCATTCGACGGGCCAGCTCCACAAGGGAGGACCGAAGGAGGGGGTGTTCCTGCAGTTCGTCGATCCCGGCGAGGGGGACGTCCCGATCCCCGGCTCCGACTTCGGCTTCGCGACGTTTCTCGAGGCGCAGGCGATCGGCGACGAGAAGGCTCTCCGGAGCCGCGGCCTGCCTTTTTCGGGCGCCTCCGCTTCGGGGCCGTCGGCGGACGCGCTCTCCGCCTGGGCCGATCGCGTCCGGTCGGCGCTGGAGGGGCGGAAATGAAGATCGGCATGATCGGGCTCGGCCGCATGGGCGCCAACATGACGAAGCGGCTGACCCGGGGCGGTCACGAGGTCGTCGCGTATTCGAGGGGAGACGCCGAGGGAGCCGCGCGGGACGCCGGGGCGCAATGGGCGGCCTCTCCGCAGGCGCTCGCGCGGTCGCTGCCGAAGCCGGCCGTCGTCTGGCTCATGATCCCGGCCGGTCCGCCGGTCGACGAGACGATCGCCGCCCTCCGCCCGGGGCTCGCCGCAGGCGACGTCGTGGTCGACGGCGGGAATTCCTACTACCGCGACTCGATGCGCCGCGCCACGGAGCTCGCGAGCGCGGGCGTGTTCTTTCTCGACGCCGGGACGTCCGGCGGCGTCTGGGGACTGGAGAACGGCTATTGCCTGATGGTCGGGGGAGACGCGGGAGCAGTCGAGCGGGTCCGGCCGATCTTCGAGACGCTCGCGCCCGAGAACGGTTTCGCGCGGGTCGGCGCCTCCGGAGCGGGGCACTACGTCAAGATGGTCCACAACGGAATCGAATACGCGATGCTCCAGTCGCTCGGGGAGGGATTCGAAATCCTGAACGCGTCCGATTTCTCGCTCGATCTTCCGCAGATCGCCGGCATCTGGAGATATGGCTCCGTCGTCCGATCGTGGCTCCTCGACCTGCTCACGGACGCCCTCGGGAAGGATCCGAAGCTCGAGCACATCCGGGGCTGGGTGGATGACTCCGGCGAGGGCCGCTGGACCCTCAAGGAAGCGATCGATCATGCCGTTCCCGCTCCCGCGCTGGCGGATGCTCTCTTCGCCCGGTTCCGCTCGCGGCAGGCGGATTCGTTCTCGGCGCGCGCAATCGCGGCTCTTCGGAACGAATTCGGCGGCCACGCGGTGAAGAAGTCGTGACGTGCCGGCGAGGCGCGCAGCATTGGACCTGCCGGCGAGGCGCGCAGCACAGGACGTGCCGGCGAGGCGCGCAGCATTGGACGTGCCGGCGAGGCGCGGGAACGCAAACGTGCCGGTGAGGCCGAAGAAGAAGGCGCGAGGGAGGCGCGGGAAAACGGCGGTCTCCCGCCACCGGAAACACCCGGCGGGCGGACGAAAGAAACCCGCCGCGGCGGCCGCGCGGCCCGATACGACGCGGCAGCCTCCGAAGCCCCTCGTCTCCGCCCCGCTCGACGGGACGCCGGCCGCTCCCGAGCCGTGCGCGATGGTGATCTTCGGGGCTTCGGGCGACCTCACCGCGCGCATGTTGATGCCGGCGCTCGCCAAGCTCGCGAAGGAGCGGGCTCTCCCGGACGGGTTCTTCGCCGTCGGCGTCTCCCGCAGCCCGATGACCGATGCCGGGTTCCGGACCGCGATGCAGGCCGCCGTCGCGAAATTCTCGACGGACCCGCTCCAGGTCACCGAGCTTCCTCCGGAGTTCCTGGGCCGACTCCATTACGTCACCGGAGAGTTCCACGAGCCCGCGACCTACCGGCGGCTGAAGACGATGCTGGCGAAGGCGCGCCGCAAGGGCGGCGCGGGGTGCCCGGAGAACCACGTCTTCTATCTCGCGACACCGCCCGACGTCGATCCGGTCATCGTCGACCATCTCGGGCGCGCGGGGCTGGCCCGGGAGGAGACCGGCTGCTTTTCTCGCGTCGTCGTCGAAAAACCGTTCGGTCACGACCTCGAGTCGGCGCGGGCGCTGAACGCGGAGATCCATCGCGTTTTCCGCGAGGACCAGATCTTCCGCATCGACCACTACCTGGGAAAGGAGACGGTCCAGAACATCCTGGTCCTCCGGTTCGCCAACGGCATCTTCGAGCCGCTCTGGAACCGGCGATACATCGATAACGTGCAGATCGCGGTGGCGGAATCGCTGGGCGTCGGCCATCGGGCGGGGTACTACGAGTCGGCTGGCGTCGTGCGCGACATGTCCCAGAACCACCTGCTGCAGCTCCTCTGCCTGACCGCGATGGAGGCGCCGGTGCGCCTCGACGCCGAATCGGTGCGCGGCGAAAAGGTGAAGGTTCTCCGCTCGATCCGCCCCATCCCTCCCGACCGGCTCGATGAATCGGCGGTGCGCGGCCAGTACGGTCCCGGCGTCGTCGGGGGCGAGGAGGTCGCGGGCTACCGCCAGGAGCCGGGGGTCTCGCGTCAGTCGGCGACCCCCACGTACGCGGCGGTGCGCTTCTTCATCGACAACTGGCGGTGGGCCGGGGTCCCCTTCTACCTCCGCTCGGGGAAGCGGCTCGAAAAACGGATGACGGAGATCGCGATCGAATTCCGGGACGTGCCGCACACGACGATCTTCCTCAAGGAGCCGGGCGGATCGGGACGCCTCGAGAAGAACGTGCTGAGATTGAAGATCCAGCCGGACGAGGGAATCTCGCTGAAGTTCCTGGCGAAGATCCCGGGCGCGGGGATGCGGGTCACCCCGGAATCGATGGACTTTCCGTACGACCAGCTCGGGGCCGCACAGCACGGCGGATACGAGCGGCTCCTCCTCGACATCATGCACGGAGACGCGACGCTCTTCACGCGCGGCGACGAAGTCGAGGAGGCCTGGCGCGTCGTGATGCCGATCCTCGAGGGGTGGGAGAAGACGAAGCCGCGAGGCTTCCCGAACTATCCCGCGGGGACGATGGGTCCCGAGGTGGCCGCGAACACCTTCATCGAAGGAGACGGACGCCACTGGCGCAAGCTCTAGTCCGGAGCGCGCATGGCCGTGCGCGCGGAGGACTCCATCCCGACTTTCGCCCGCCGTCGCGAACGGGAAACCTTTCGGGAAGGGAAGCCGGGATGATCGGAGCTCCACGGTGATGCGTTCCGTTTTCGAAACACCGCCCGCGCTCGCCTCGGCCGCGGCCGACGAGTTCCTCCGAGCGGGACGGGAGGCGATTTCCGCGCGCGGGGCGTTCCTCGCGGCGCTTTCGGGAGGGGAGACGCCGCGCGCCACCCACGCCGCGATCGCCGAACGGGCCGGAGAGATCGACTGGATGCGCGTTCATCTCTTCTGGGGAGACGAGCGCTGCGTGGCGCCCGACGATCCGCAGAGCAACTACCGGATGGCGCGGGAGACGCTCCTTTCCCGGGTGCCGATCCCGGCCGCGAACGCGCACCGGTGGCGGAGCGAGCTTCCCCCCGCCGAGGCCTCCGCGCTCTGCGAGCAGGAACTTCGCTCGGTCGCGGGGACGCCGCCGATCCTCGATTTCGTCTTCCTCGGGCTCGGCGGCGACGGCCACACGGCTTCGCTCTTTCCCGGAACGGATGCGCTGTCGATCACCCACCGCTCCTGCGCCGCGAACTTCGTGTCCTCTCTCGGCGCCTGGCGTCTGACGCTGACCTATCCGGCGCTGAACGCCGCGCGCGAGGTTCTTTTCCTCGTCGAGGGAGAGGCGAAGCGGGAGATCGTGGGGAAGATCGAGGCGGGTGCCGATTACCCGGCCGCCAGGGTAAAGGCCGCGCGGACCCTCTGGTTCATGGACAAGGCGGCGGCGGGGGAGTAGCCGGCGCCCCCTCGTCGGGGCATCGATTCCGGTGCCCGGGCGCGGGGAGATGCGAGCCAGACGCGCACCCACACGCCGCCGAACCCCGCAGGCGTCCTGTCAACGTACGTCGGAGGGGTACGGCGGTCGAGGACGCGCGTATTCGCTCGATGTATCGCCGCGCCCGCCTAGCGGCGGCGGCCCATGAAGCGGAGCAGGAACAGAAACAGGTTCACGAAGTCGAGGTAGAGGCGCAGGGCGCCGATGATCGCCAGGTTCTGAACATGGCCTTCCGGGGTCGCGACGGCCATCGCCTTGAGGCGCTGCGCGTCCCATGCGGTGAGACCGGTGAACACGATCACCCCGATGATCGAAATCGCGAATTGCAGCCCGTCCGAGTGGACGAACATGCCGACGACCATCGCGAGGATCAGTCCGATCAGACCCATCGAGACGAACGAGCCGATGCCCGCGAGGCTCTTCTTGGTGACCGTTCCGAACAGCGCGAGACCGCCGAACATCCCGGCGGTGACGAAGAAGGTCGTGGCAACCGACGTCGCCGTGTAGGCGAGGAAGATCGTCGAGAAGAGCACACCGTTCAACGCGGCGTACGCGACGAATGCGCCGATGGCGGCCGCGGGCGACATCTTCAGGACCCGCGCCGAAAGGTAGACGACGAGGCCGAGCTCTCCGATCATCAGACCGAAGAACAGAACCGGATTGCGCGCGAAACCGATGACGAGCGAGGGATTCGAGGCCATCGCGACGGCGACGAGACCGGTCAGGGCGAGGCCCGCGAACATCCAGCCGTAGACGCGCCGCAGGAAGAGCGAAACGCGGCTCGCCGCTCCGACGGCGGACGACTGGAATCGGGCGTCCGGGGTCACTTCAAAAGGGTTCATGCTGTTTTTCCATCCTCCAGACTCATTCTAACGCGAACGAAGGCTCGTTCCTTCCCGCTTCGCGGCGGGCGAAACCGCGCCATAATCGGCGAATGCGATCGAAAACGGCCTCGGCGCTCGGGCTCGCGGCTCTGGTGGCGGCCTCGTCCGCTCTCGCGCAGACGCCCGCGCCGGGGGCGAAGGCGACGGGGATGGGGGGGACCTTCGTCGCGTCGGGAAACGACGCCACGGCCCTCTGGGGAAACCCTTCGGAGCTCGTCGAGTGTCCTCTGGGGTGCGCGACCGTCTTCGGCGGCGCGGCGGGCGTCGACGAGAACGGGTTCGCGCGGACCCTCCGGGACGACTTCCAGGGAGTGGACGTCGGCAACCTCACCGATCCGGCCGAGATCGCGAAGCTCCTCGACGATCTGCGCGACTTCGCGACACCGGGAACGGGCACGATCGGCTCCGGCAGCGCGGGACTGGGGTATGCGCTGCGGGGATTCGGCATCGGGATCGGGGAGACCGTCTACGCGGGAGCATCTCCCGCCATCCAGTACGCGGCTCCCGGTTCGCCGATCCCGTCTCTCGCCTCGCGCGTGGTCCTGAAGGGGATCGAAGCGCGGGAGATCCGGGCGGGCTACGCGGGCACTTTCCTCGGCTTCACGATCGGCGGCGACGTCCGATACATCCAGGGGCGAACCTATTTCGCGACGGAATCGCTCGCCGAGGCCGCGGACGATCCGTTGTCGCTCCTTCGGGACGCCTTGAAGAAGAGCGAGACGCGGACGGACAAGGTGGCTTTCGACCTCGGCGCGGTGTATCGGGCGATGCTCGGGAAACTCCGGGTCGGCATCGTCGCCCAGAACCTGAACGAGCCCGAGTTCGATTTCGCGGACGGGTCGCGGGCGCCTCTTCCCCGCGCGATCCGCGCCGGAGCGGCGTTCGCGCCGGTGTCGTTCGACGGGATCGTCTTTTCCGCCGACGCCGACCTGAACAAGCAGAAAACGCTCGTCCCGGGGCTCTCGAGCCGCCGGATCGCCGCGGGGGCCCAGATCTTCTTCGTGCGGGTCGGCGCGTTCCGGGATCTCGAGGCGGTCGATCCTCACTGGGCGTTCACGGCCGGTCTGCAGCTCCCCCTGAAAGTCGTTTCGATCGGCATCTCGGGCGTCTACTCGTCGGACAAGCGCGACGTCGGCGCGGCAGGAGAGCTCCGAATCCGGCTGTAGCCGCGCCCTCGAAGGATCGTTCCACGCGGCCGGCGTCCCGTCCAGCGCGCCGGGCGCGGCAGAAAGCCGGATCTCCGTTTTGGCAGTTCTCGAGGCCGGGGCCTTTCGCATCGCGGAAGGCTTCGACGAGCGGAGCCCGCCGTCGCGCGCTCCCGGTCCCCGAATCCGATCTTGCGGCTACGCTTCGGCTTCCGCGGTCTGCTTCTTCCCCGACTCCGCGATGATCTTCTCGCGCACGATGTGCGGAACCTCCGCGTAGTGGGAGAAGTCCATGTGGAAATCGCCGCGTCCCTGCGTGATCGAGCGCAGAGTCGAGCCGTACGTGAGCATCTCGGCCATCGGAACGAGCGCGCGGATCGTCTGGCGGTCGCCGTCGGCTTCCATTCCCTGGACCTGGCCGCGTCGCGACGAAAGGTCGCCCATCAGGTCGCCCATGTACTCGGCGGGAGCGTAGACCTCGACCTGCATGACCGGCTCGAGGATCGTGGCCCCTGCCTTCGCCATCGCCTCGCGGTAGGCGAGCGATCCCGCGATCTTGAACGCCATTTCCGAGGAGTCGACGTCGTGGTACTGCCCGTCGTAGAGCCGGACCTTGAAATCGACCATCGGATGTCCGGCGAGATATCCCTTCCGGCGCGCCTCCTGGATCCCCTTTTCCACGGCCGGGATGAAGTTGCGCGGGATCGCTCCGCCGAAGATGTCGTTTTCGAACTCGAAATCCGCTCCCCGGGGGAGGGGCGAAACCTCGATGCGGCAGTCGGCGAACTGGCCGTGTCCGCCCGACTGTTTCTTGTGGCGCCCGTGCGCCTCGGCCTTCCGGGTGATCGTCTCCCGGTACGGGACCTTCGGCGGATGGAGGATCACCTCGACGTTGTAGCGCTTCTTGAGGCGGGCGACGGCGATCTCGACGTGGAGCTGACCGGCGCCGGAGAGGTGGAACTCCTTCGTCTCCTCGTCGCGCTCGAAATGGAGCGACGGGTCTTCCTCGATCAGTTTGTGGAGCGCGTTCGAGATCTTGTCCTCGTCGGCCTTCGCCTTGGCCTCGATCGCGAACGCGATCGCCGGCTCGGGGAAGGGGATCGCGGGAAGCTGGAGCGGGTTCTCCTTCGAGGAGAGGCTGTCGCCGGTGAACGTCTCCTTGAGCTTCGCGACCGCGCCGATGTCGCCGGCGCGAACCTCCGCGACGCTGACGTGCTCCTTCCCCTGCGGGAGGAAGAGCCCGGAGAAGCGCTCGGGCATTCCCTTCCCGGAGTTCCAGTACGTGCCGTCGGACTTGAACGTCCCGGAAAAGACGCGGAAGTACGTGATCCGCCCGGAAAACGGGTCGGAAATGGTCTTGAAGACCTGGGCGAGCGGCGGCCCGTTCTCGTCGCCCTTGACGAGCGTGTCCTTCCCGTCCCGGTCCTTCGCCGCGACCGAGGTCCCCGCCGGCGCGGGCAGGAGCGCGACGCACGCGTCGAGCAGCCGGAGCACGCCGATCTCGAGCTGCGCGGAGACGCACATGACGGGGAAGACCTTGCGCTCGGCGATCTCCTCCTGGAGTCCGGGGAGGAGGTCCGACGCATCGAGCGTGCCGTTGGCGAAGAATTTCTCCATGAGGTGGTCTTCCCCTTCGGCGACCATCTCGACGAGGTTCTTGTGCTCGGCGTCGGCGCGTTCCCGGTATTCCTCGGGGATCGCTCCGTCGAGGCGCTTCCCGTCCCGGAGCATGTGCGATTCCATCCGGACGAGATCGATCGTCCCGCGGAACTCCTTCTCCGCCCCGACGGGGATCTGGAGCGCCAGCACGCCGCGGCCGAACTTCTTCTGGAGGTCCGCGACGCACCGTTCGAGGGAAGCGCGATCCCGGTCCATGCGGTTGACGACGAAGATCACCGGCTTCTTGAACTGCTCGGCGAATTTCCACGCCTTCTCGGTCTGGACCTCGATGCCGGCCACGGCGTCGACGACGATCATCACGGCATCGGCGGCGGCCACCGCGCAGCGGGCCTCGGAGACGAAGATTCCGTAGCCGGGCGCATCGATGAAGTTGATGCGGGTCTCGCGATGGATCGCGTGCGCGACCCCGAGGTTGATCGAGATCTTGCGGTCGATCTCTTCGGCGTCGAAATCGGTCACGCAGGTTCCGGCGTTGATGTCGCCGGCCCGCGTCACGGCGCCCGCGCGGTGCAGCATCGCCGATACCAGGGTCGTCTTTCCGACGGTGTTGTGGCCGAGGACGGCCACGTTGCGGATCTCGTTCGCGGAGAAGAGCTTCATCCGGACCTCCCGTTCGGTCCGGCGATTCTATCAAACGGGAGTTCCACCGGCGGCGCGGTCGGAGTGGTCGAGGGCGGCCTAGAAGCCGATCCGCGCGGCGAGGCCGTTCCGGATCGGCACGATGTCGAGCGACGTCTGGACGGGCTCTCCGACCGCCTCGCGCTCGTGCTTGTGGACGATGTACTTCCCGACGACGGTGCCGAACACCGCGCCGGCGAACACGTCGCTCGCGAAATGGACGTGGTCGTTCACGCGGTCGAAGGCGATGACCGACGCGAGGGTATAGGCCACGGTCGGCACGACCCATCCCCGGGACCGAGCGGCCACCACGGAAGCGAGGGCGAACGCCTGGGTCGTGTGGCCCGAGGGGAACGAGGAGTTGCTCGACGCGAAGTCGAAGTCCGTCTTGCCGTTGGACTGGTAGGGGCGCTCGCGCCCGAAGGCGGGCTTGATGACGAGATTCTCGACGAGCGCGGTGAGGATGCTCGCCTCGAGCGCTTCCCGGCCGGTGTCGCGGAGGTTGGGGCTGCGGAAGACGAGTCCGGCGCCGATCGCGACGATCGCGGCTTCGGTCCCGTTGCCGCCGCCGAAGCTGGTGGTCGCCGACGAGACGTGGTTCGTGAAGTCGGAACGGTTGTTCTGCGCCGCCCGGTCGATGCCGTGGTCCGCCGCGATCAGGCCGCCCAGAACGACGGTGAACGCGCCCGCTTTCTCCCAGTCCGTCTTCGTCCAGTGCGCCGGCGCGGTCACCATCCCGACGCTGTCGCTGAAATACCGCCCGGCCTCGTGGGCGACCGCGTGGATCGCGCGCTGCAGGGGGTTGTTCCCGGGCGCCTGGACCTTCGGAGCGACTTCGCCCCCGACGGTGTCCCCGGCCTCGCCGCCCACCTGTGCCCGGGCGGGGGTCACCGCGGCTCCGAGAACGACGAGCGCGCACGAAACCGTGCGAAGCACCTTCCCCATAGCACAAGGAATGCCACGCGGACTGGTACCATCCGGGCACCCGTCAGGCGCAGGCGCGGGAAAACAGCACGGCGAGGAAGAGGATGACCGCACCCAGGACCACGGCGAGCAGGATTCCCGCGGCGGCCACGGCCCGCGGCGAGGTGCGCGCCCTCTCCTCCTCCTTCGGGTCCGCCACGGCCGCGATCTTACGACGCGGAAGCCCATGCTGACGCATCTGGCCCACGTCGCGGCGCTCTTCGAACGGATTCCGTTCTGGGCGCTCTTCGCGTACGACGTGATCGTCCTCGCGGTGATCACGCTCGCGATCGTCCGCCGCCGCGGGTTCGCGAGCACGCTCGCGTGGATCTTCGCGATCATCGCCGTTCCGGGCGCCGGGGTGCTCGCCTACCTGCTGCTCGCCAATCCGCACGTCGCCCGGACCCGCCGGGCGAAGCGTCGAGCGACCCTCCGGTTCCGCCAGCGCCGGGGGCATGCCCGCGGACCGGGCGGCGACCGTCCGCGCCTGACCCCCCCCGAGCGCGGCGTCCTGCGTCTGGCGGAGCGCCTCTCCGACGCCGCGCCCGTGGCGGGCAACCGCGCGGAGCTCGTCTCGAGCAACGAGGAGGCCGCGCGCCGGATCACCGACGCGATCGCATCGGCCCGGCGGTCGATCTGGGCCGAGTACTACATGATCAAGAACGACCCGACGGGGAACGAGTTCCTGGCTCTCCTCGCGCGGCGGGCCGGCGAGGGGCTCGACGTCCGGCTCCTCTACGACGCGGTCGGGTCGTGGGGAATCGACGGCGCGGCCCTCGGGGCGATCCGGCGAGCCGGGGGACACGTGGAGGTCTTCCTTCCGATCAACCCGCTCCGCCGCCGGTGGGCGGTCCACCTGAGGAATCATCGAAAGATCCTCGTCGTCGACGGCGAGATCGCGATGACCGGCGGGATGAACGTCGGCGACGAATACTCCGGACGGCTGGGCCGCGGCCCGGTCCCGGCGTGGCGCGACACGCTCCTCGTGCTGGAAGGGTCGGCGGCCGGCGCGCTCGCCGAGGTCTTCGCCGAAGACTGGTCCTTCGCGACCGGATCGGAGGAGATCCTCGACGTTCCCCGCGAAGCGCAGCCGGACGGCGGCAGCCTCGTCGCCGTGCTCCCGAGCGGACCGGACCAGGAAGCCAACGCCGTGCGTCTGGCGTACTTTGCGGGCATCACGTCGGCCGTTTCCCGCTGCTGGATCGCGAGCCCCTATTTCATCCCGGACGGGCCGACGAACCGGGCGCTCGTGACGGCCGCGCTCCGCGGCGTCGACGTGCGGATCCTCCTTCCCGAGAGGAACGACGTGACCCTCATGGGTCCGGCCGGTCGCTCGTACTACTCGGCCCTCGTCCGGGCCGGCGCCCGGATCTTCGAATACCGGCCGGCGATGCTCCATTCGAAGCTCATGTCGATCGACGGCCGTTGGTGCCTGATCGGGTCGGCCAACGTGGACGTCCGGAGCTTCTGGCTGAATTTCGAGATCAGCGCGCTCGTGTTCGATCCCGCTTTCGCGGCCGTCGTCGACGCCCAGTTCGAGAAGGACGTCGCCGACAGCCGCGAGATCACGCCCGAGATCCTGTCGGGGAGGGGGTTCTTCGCGGCGCTCGGCGAAGGGGTAGCGAGGTTGATGTCGCCGCTCCTGTAGAGGGGGCGCGGCGATGCATCGAGCCGGACGGGCGCGTGCCGTCCGCGAGACCCTGCGACCTACGCCCGGTAGGCCTCGGGATCTCGCGGCCGGCCCGCATCCCGTCGGGCTCGTGCCTCGCCGCGCCCATGCAACTGAAACCGCCATCCCTCCTGGGATTTCCAGTCACTATGGTGTCCTTTCCATCCACCGGATGCACTCCTCCAGCGAAGCCCTCATCTCGGCTTCGGGAGCGTGGTGAAGGCGGCCGTGGCCCGGCAGGACCCACGAGAACCGGTAGTCCCGCAGACGCTTCATCGACCCGATCTGCTCGCGCCAGGAATACCAGCACGCGTCGCGGAACGCCGTGAGACGCTTCCGGTTCGGCGACCCGGCGAGGTGGTCCCCCGTGAAGAGATGGGTGTCGCGGTAGAGGAGGACCGCGTGCCCGCGGGTGTGGCCGGGAGTCGGGATCGCCGTGAGGTCGGGATCGATCGCGAGGGGCGCATCGCCGCTCCAGGCCTCCTCGACGCCGAGCCGAGCGCCGCCGTCCTCCGACCGGAGGAACCGCCGGCATCCGAACCGTTCCGCGAACCGGGCATGGTCGGCGACGTCGTCGCGGTGGGTCAGGAAGAGAACCGAGACGCCGCCGATTCGCTCGAGCGCGCGGACGAGGGGCGGCGCGAAACGCGGGGAGTCGACGAGGACGTTGCCCCCTTGCGCCGCCGGCCGACGGATCAGCCAGCTCTCCGCCCCGAAGCTCGACGCGGCGCGGAATCCGCAGGAATACACGTTTTCCGAGACCGGGTCGGGGAAGGCTTCGGTCCCGATCCTCCGGGAAAACGAACGGGGAGCGCCGATCGACCCGGTCGGGCACGCGACGAGGGCCATCATGGCGCGCCGGACGTCGGCGTCGCCGATGGGCTGACTCCCGACGCTCGACGCGCCGCCGTGGTCGCGGAACGTCCCGGGGGCGATCTGGCGGCACGCGTCGCAGTCGATGCACGTGCGGTCGACGTAGAAGTCGCCGGGGACATTTTCGGGAAGCCGGAGCGCTTCGCGGGCCATCGAGATCTTCAACGGCGCCATGGGCGCTCGAATTCCGCGAAGGGCGGTCTCCGAACGCCGGGGCGCGGCCGGCCGGGGCGGGAAGAAGGGCGCTAGGGGCGGCGCTCGGCGGCCGTTTCCTTCTCCCAGGCGCTCGTCTGCCAGTTCGCGGGGCGGTTCGGATGCGACCAGCCCGGGATCGTCATCATCAGGCGGTCGGCGAGCGCGGCCACGTACGGCTCGTACATCCGTCGGACGTCCTGGAGCGTCTCGTCGGCGGCTTTCGGGGCGCAGAGGGGCACGCCGGCCGACCGCAGCTCCGCGCGGATCTCGGCGAGCGCCGACGGGGAGAGCCGCTCACCGCTCCCGTGACGAGGGGCGATGTGGAGCACCTGCGAGAGATCGACGACGGCGTGGCGCGCGATCGCGTAGGTGAGTCGGGCCTGCCACGCGATCTCTCCCTCCGCGTGCGCGATCAGGAGCGCGCACGTGTCGAGGATCGCCGTGAGCGCGGCGAGCCACGACTGATTGTCGTGCTGGGAGCGGTAGTAGCAGAGGACCGGATACGACAGGTGGCTTTCCATGAGGTCCGCCGTCCAGACCTCCCAGTCCCTCAGAAACCGGGCGAGAGATCCGACGTGCTCGGGACGGCCGTACCTCGAGAGGAGCTCCCGCGCGCTGGGAGGGGAGCCGGCGCGCGCGTCGAGAAGCGAGATGTTCGTTTCGCGGCGCGAGAAGGCGCCGTAGATCACCGGGAGGTAGCCGATCGTGAGCGCGAGGAATCCGAAGCCGACTCCCGCTTCGAGCACCGTCACGATGCGGCCGGCGGTCGCCTTTGGCGTCACGTCCCCCAGTCCCAGCGTGAAGAACGTCGATCCGCTCATGTAGAGGTCCATCGGGAAGCCGCCGGCGGTTCCCACGGCGGCGTGCAGGAGCGAGAAACCGAACACGAGACCGACCGCCCAGAACGCGACGAGCATCAGGAGCGAGAGCGGGCCGAAGGCGGAGAGAAGCGCCTGCCGGGGTTTCCCCGCGGGAACGCGCCGCGCGACCGCCGCGACCGCGTTCCACGCGACCGCGTAGAAGAGGCGGGTCAGCCGGAAACGGTGAGTGACCCGCCGCGGCAGGACGATCGACTCGAACGCGTCCCAGAGGATCACGAGGACGATCACGCTGCCCGCGAGGGCGCGGAGCCCCGTCATGGGTCTCCCGCTCCGCGGGGCCGCCGGCACCGGCGCGGAGCATCCGCCGGGTTTCCCAGGGCGGAGCGCCGCCGGTCGCCCTTCATGAGCCCGATCTTACGACGGGGTGTGCGGATCTCCGAGGCGGCCGGCGAGGTCGGCGAGCGCGTCGGCGAGCCGGCGCCGGAGGTCGTCGGCCGAGCTCTGCCGGCGCGCGAAGTCGTCGCGCGCCTGACGCACCGTTTCGTCGATCTCGGCCGCCGCCCGCCGCCGACTCTCGGTTTCCTCGTCCCGGAACGCCCGGAACCGCTCTTCGAGCTCCAGGACGGCCTGCCGGGCGGATTCCCGCTCCGCCGTCGAGCGCGCGCTCAGCTCGTCGAGGAGACGTTCGAGCCGGGCGAGACGCGACTCCTGGTCGACGACGAGCTGGCTGAACTTCTCTTCGGTCTCCTGGATCCGGAAGCCGAGCTTCTCGAGCGCCGCGGCGGTGGCGAGCGACTCCCGGCTCACCTGCGCGACGAGCTCCATCTCGCGCCCCGATCCCTCCGCGAGCGACTGCTGGAGGTCCGAGATCCCCCGGCGGAGATCGCTCACCTGGCCCTCCGACGCGAGGCGCGCGTTGGTCCAGTCGGTTCGCAGGAGATCGAAATCCTTCGCCCAGCCGCGGGCGGCTTCGACCTGGCCGAGCCGCCCTTCGAGCGCGCCGATGCGGGCCGGGATCCCGGCGCCTTGCGCCAGGCCGTTTTCGATCCCCGACAATCTCTGCTCGAGCTCGTCCCATCGGGCGAGCTTCTCTTCCGCGGCGGAGATCCGGTCGCCCCACGCGGAGACGACGGCGAGCTGGATCATTCGCTCCTCGAAAGCAGAGGCGACCGGCGCCGGCTCGGCGGCGGGCGGCGGGGTTTCGGGAGCAACCGACGTCGTCTCGGCGGCGGGCCGGGCGGCTTCCGCCATGACGGGAGGCGGGGCTTCTGCGCTCTCCGGACGGGCGGCTTCCGCCGCAGCCGCCTCGGCAGCCGTCGCCGGCTCCTCGGGGGCGAAAGGCGCCGCGGGGGCTTCGGGCGGCTCCGGCTCGTCGGGGACGTCGGGGACGGCGGGGACGGCGAATGCCGCCGTGCTGGCACGATCGTCCTGCCCCGGAAATTCGACGGGAGCCGGCGCGGAGGCGGGCCGTCTGGGGAAGAACGCCGGATTGGTGTCTTCCGTGACGCCGGACGGCTCGGCGAGGGGCGGGAACGTCTCGAAGACGATCGCGTCGCGGCGCGCCGTCTCCGCCGGCGCCTCGGCCGTCCCGGACCCCTCTTCGTCCATCGGAAACGGAGCGACGGCGATCGGCGGGGAGTCGGCGTCCGAAGCCGCGACGGCGGCGGGGTGCGGCGAGGCGAGCGTCGGGATCGCGCGCGTCGTCCCGAGGTCTTCGGTCTCGGGAAAGGCGATCGGTTCGGGCACACGGCGCGCGGCGGGGGGCGGAACCTCCGGCGCGTGAGCGCTCATCCCGTGCACCATGGAGCTCTTCCAGGCCGAGAGGTTTTCCGTCTCGCTCGCCGCCGGACGCGCGGGCTTCGGCGCTCCGCGCTTCTGGAGCCGCCGCAGGATGTCGACGAACGTCAGCTTCGAGATCAGCTTGAACGTCTCGACGACGCCCTTTCCCTCGGACGCGACGGCTTCGATGAACGGGTGCCCGGCGAGACCGAGACCTTCCTGGAGCGCGTCGACGGCGAGGACGTCCGGAAGATCCCGTTTGTTGAACTGGACCGCGAAGGGGATCGTCGCCGCGTCGATCCCTTCCTCCTTCAGATTCTGGCGAAGGTTCTGGAGGCTCTCGAGGTTTTTCGGCAGCTGTGACCAGCGGGAATCGACGACGAAGACGATCCCGTCGGCGCCGCGGAGTACGACCCGGCGCGTCTCGTTGTACGGGCTCTGTCCGGGCACGGTCGCGACCTGGAAACGGATCCGGTATCCCTTCAGGTCCCCCAGCTCCACGGGAAGGAGATCGAAGAAGATCGTCCGGTCGGCGGTCGCCGCCAGCGTGAGGAGATTTCCGACCGAGGAGGGCTCGAGCCGCCGGTGGAGGAACTGGAGATTCGTGGTTTTGCCGCCGAATCCGGGACCGTAGTACACGATCTTCGCGGTCAGTTCCTTGGAGGCGGCGTTGTAGACGACCATGAAACTGGGGCGAATGATAACACCTCGATTTGGCCGGCGAGGCAACGCATCGAGCCCGAAGGGCGCATGCCCGCGTGACCCTCCGACGCACGCTCCGGAACGCCGGCGGGTCCCGCGGGACGACGCGCATCCCCGCGGGCTCGCCCTCGCCGCGCCTCGTCGGGACGGCGAAGAGCAGTCCCCGGAGCCGGGGACCCGGGTTTTCCCCGGTTCTTGGTAGTCTCCCCGCCATGGCCGAAACGACGACCCTCCGCGTCTGCGACGTGCCGATCGTCGGACGCTCGGTCGCCGGACAGGAATCGTTCTACCGCCTGCCGACTCTCCGCTCGGCGCTCGAGATCGGACGATGCCCGAACGCGCTCGTCGCGGTCCCGAACGTCTTCGTGACGCACGCCCATCTCGACCATGCGGCGGGAGTCGCCTCGTATGCCTCGCAGCGGACGCTCCAGGGGCTGGAGGCGGGGAGGGTGTTCCTGCCGGCGGAGGCGATGGAGGGGTTCGAGAAGATCCTCGCGCTGCACGTCGAGCTCGAGGGATTCCATCGGTACGCGGCCCACCTGAAGGGCGTCCGTCCCGGCGACCGGATTCCGCTCCGCCACGATCTCGAAGTCGACGTGACCGCGGGGAGCCATCGGGTTCCGTGCGCCGGCTACGTCTTCTGCGAGACGCGCCGGAAGCTGCGCCGCGATCTCGCCGGAACCTCCGGGGAAGAGATCGCGCGGCTCCGGGAGCGGGGGATCGGAGTGACCGAGGAGATTCGAACGCCTCTCCTCGCCTACCCGGGGGACTGCGATGCCGGGATCTTCGACGTCGCGCCGGAGATCTTTCGCGCGCGCATCCTCCTCCTCGAATGCACGTTCATCCGGCCGGGCGAGGAGGAGCGGGCCGCCCGCTACCGGCATCTCCATCTTTCCCAGATCGCCGCCCGCGCTTCCGATTTCGCCAACGAGGCGATCGTCCTGACGCATTTCTCGGCGAAGTACTCGAGGGAGGAGATCGAGGAGCGGGTGAAGGCGGGGCTGCCCGATTCGCTGCGGGACCGGGTCGTCGCGTTCGTCTAGCGTCCGGGCTTCACGACCTCCGCCGCGGCTTTCTGCCCGGCCGCCCACGCCCCCAGGTGCTGCCGCCACTGGTAGACGGACGCCCTCGGCATCACGAACTCCCGCGTCTCGGCGTCGGTTCCGACGAGCGTCAACACCTCGGCGCGCAGCAGCCGCCGTCCCGTCGTCGTCATCCGGTTCCCGGAGCTGATGCGGCGGATCGTGCGGAGCGGGAGATCCGTGCGGCGCTCGTGCCGGCTCTCGAAGAAGATCGTTTCCCCCGTGAGACCGAGGACTCCGGGCACCCGCCGGAAACGTCCGACGCACCGGTCCGCCGGCGTGAGGAGCGCGGGTGGAGCGCCGGCGCGCGCGAGGATCTCCGCGGCGAGCCGGTCGCGGCTCCGCCTCAGGAGGAGCGGGGGAAGGACGGCGCCGACGGCCACGAGAATCGCGATCGCGGCGACCAGGATCGTCATTCAAAAAATGTATCATCGCCGCCGGACGCGAGCCGTCGCGCGGGAGCCGCCGGGCGCGTCCGAGGAGGACCCTTGAGCTTCGATCTGACCGAGGAAGAGCGGGCGATCCGGGACACCGTCCGGGACTTCGCGGAAGCGGAGATCCGGCCGCACGTCATGGAGTGGGACGAGGCGCAGGCGTTTCCGCGCGGCGTCTTCGACAAGCTCGGCGAGCTCGGTTTCCTCGGATGTTTCGTTCCGGAGGCGTACGGCGGGGCGAGCCTGACCGTCTCCCAGTACATCGGCGTCATCGAGGAGCTCGCCCGCGTCGACGGTTCGGTGTCGCTTTCCGTCGCGGCGCACAACTCCCTCTGCACGAACCACCTCGTGATGTTCGGTTCGGAGGCGCAGAAGAAGGAGTACCTGCCGAAGCTCGCGAGCGGGGAGTGGATCGGCGCCTGGGGGCTGACGGAGTCCGGCTCCGGGTCGGATGCGGGGGGGATGCAGACGACCGCGCGGCGCGACGGCGCCGGGTGGGTCCTGAACGGCCAGAAGACCTTCATCACCCACGGCTCGGTCGGACAGATCGCGGTCGTGACGGCCCTGACCGACCGGTCGAAGGGGAAGGGGGGGATCTCGGCGTTCGCGGTGCCGATGGACACGCCCGGGATCCGTCCGGGAAAGAAGGAGAACAAGCTCGGGATGCGGGCGTCCGACACCTCGACGCTCCTCCTCGAAGACTGCCGTCTCCCCGCGGACGCCTTGATCGGCGGGGAGGAGGAAGGGTTCAAGCAGGCGCTCCAGATCCTCGACGGCGGCCGGATCGGGATCGCGGCGCTCGCGATCGGAATGGCCCGCGGCGCGTTCGAAGCGGCGCTCTCCTACTCGCAGCAGAGGCGGCAGTTCGGTCGCGCCCTCTCGGAGTTCGAGGCGATCCAGTTCTACCTGGCCGAAATGGCGACGGACATCGACGCGGCGACCCTGCTCACGCGTCGGGCCGCGGCGGCGCGGGACGCCGGAGCGAAAGTGACGAAACTCGCCTCCATGGCGAAGTACTTCGCGGGGGAGATGTGCGTGCGCGTCGCGGACCGCGCCCTCCAGATCCACGGGGGATACGGGTTCGTGAAGGACTACCCGGTCGAAAAGTTCTTTCGCGACGTCAAGCTCTGCACGATCGGCGAGGGCACGACGGAAATCCAGAAGCTCGTCATCGCCCGGCAGATCCTGAGCGGCCTTTGACCGATCCGCTCACCCGCGGGGTCCTCGCCGGGGATCCCCGCGCGATCGGCCGCGCGATCTCGCGCGTCGAACGCGGCTCCGATCTCGCGGGGCTCGTTCGCGAGATCTTCCCGTCGACCGGCCGCGCGCGGGTGATCGGCGTGACGGGTCCTCCCGGCGCCGGGAAATCGACTCTCGTCACCCGGATGGCCCGGGCGTACCGGGAACAGGGGCGGCGGGTCGGGATCGTCGCGATCGACCCGTCCTCCCCCTTCTCCGGGGGGGCCATCCTCGGAGACCGGATCCGCATGAGCGAGCTCGACGCCGACCCCGGAGTTTTCATCCGGTCCATGGCGACGCGCGGCGCGCTCGGCGGACTGTCCCGGGCGACCAACGACGCGGTCGACGTTCTCGATGCGGCGGGGTTCGAGGTCGTGATCGTGGAGACGGTCGGCGTCGGTCAGGACGAGGTCGACGTCGTCCGCGCGGCGGATTCCGTCGTCGTCGTCGTCCCTCCCGGGCTCGGGGACGACATCCAGGCGCTCAAGGCGGGGATTCTCGAGATCGCGGACCTCTTCGTCGTCAACAAGGCGGACCGGGAAGGCGCCGACCGCGCCGCGGCGGAGCTCAAGATGAACCTGGATTTTTCGGCACCGCAGGGATGGCGTGCTCCGATCCTCCTGACGGTCGCCACGAAGAACGAAGGGACCGCGGCGGTGATCGAACGGCTGGAAGCGCACCGCGCGCATCTGGCGGAAACCGGCGAGAATCGCGAGCGGCGGCTCCGGCGCTCCCGCGCACGGCTCCGGGCGCTCCTCGAAGCGCGCTTCTTTCGGGCCGTCGAAAACGACGCGCACAATCCGAGCGGCCTCGAGGAGTACGTCGTGCGCTTGACGGACCGCGCGGTCGACCCCTATTCTGCCGCGGACGAGCTCTTCCGGAGGATCGCGGCGCCGTGATCAAGCATCTCGACCACATCGGAATCGCGGTTCGGTCGCTCGAGGAGGCGCTCCCGGTCTGGCGCGCCCTCGGGCTGAAAGAGGAGCGGCGCGAGGAAGTTCCCGGCCAGAAAGTCCGGACCGCTTTCCTGGCGGCGGGCGAGCCGTCGATCGAGCTCCTCGAGCCGACGTCGGAAGATTCGCCGATCGCCGGCTTTCTCGCCCGGCGCGGACCGGGGATCCACCACATCTGCTTCGCCGTCGAGGACCTCGAGTCGATGCTCGACGAGCTCGCGCGCGCCGGCTACCGCCTCATCCATCGAACCCCCGTCCCCGGAGCCGGAGGGAAGAAGGTCGCGTTCCTGCACCCGGAGGCCGGGCGGGGCGTCCTGATCGAGCTCTCGGAAGCTTCGCCCGAGGGCGCGTTTCCGGCGCGGACGTGAAGGCCGACACCTACGTCGTGGTCTATCTGCACTCGCCGCGCGAGCGATGGTGGGGCCTGCTCCGCGCCGTCACGCCCGCGGGCGCGACGCTGCGCGGGCTCTCGCTCGAATCGTTCGAGCCATGGGCGCGTTCGGTCGCCCGCGGCGAGGACACCGGGATCGCCCCGACGACGGTGTTCTTCCCGATCCACCGGATCGAGCGGATCGACGAGGACGAATCGACCCTGTCGGTCGCGTCGCACGCCGACCGGTTCCACGAGTGGACCGGCGAGGACGTGAAAATTCACCTCGTACCCGACTTGGGCGAGACGCAATAGTCGCGAGTGACGAGTCTACGAGTCGCGAGTCAGGGAACCAGAGTCGGCAAGCCGCGTCCGGTTCTGAATCGAAGAACGTCGATACGGACTTTCGACTCGCGACTCGCCGACGCGCGGACCGCCCACGCGGGACCCGCGGGGCGCGCATGGGTCAGAAGATGACGTTCTGGACGAAGTACTCCGAGGCCGTCATCTGGCCTTCGGTCAGCGCCTTGATGCTTTCCGGGGTCATCCGGAATCGTCCTCCGTCGCTCCCGGTCGACGAGACGATCTCGACCTCGAGCGCGGGGGTCTTCCCCATCGAGATGAGGTCCTGCGCGAGCCTGGCCGCGGCCGAGATCCCGCGGAAGACCGCGTCCTCCTGATCGGCGATCAGCACGACTTTCGGTCCCACCTCGAGCTTGTACTGCGTCACGCCCGCCCCTTCGAGGATCCGGATCGCCTCGCGGATGATGAGCGGATCGGCGATCTCCGGGGCCGCCGGCTTCGGCGCCGAGGCCTTGCTCTCCTTCCGGGGCGCGCGCGGCTGCGACTCGTGCTGCTGGATGTAGCGGGAGAGGTTCTGGCGGTCCGTCGAGGTCGCCTTCGGCGTCTCGAGCACCTTCGCGCTCGGCGTGTTGAGGACGAGGACGTTCCCGACGTTCTCCTGGTTGTACTTGTCGGTCGCGGCGACGTCGACGTTCGCCATCGGGACCTCGGCGACGTTTCCGTTCTCCATCGTGAAGACCGCGAAGTCCTTCCGAATCGTGTATTTTTGCTTCCCGAACAGCTTGCTTCCGTCCTTCAGGACGACGACGTAGGCCGCGACCGGACGCGCGGCGAGGGCCGCCAGGAAGGCCGCGACGAGGATTCCGGTCCCGCGTTTCATGCTCACCTCTCCGTGAAGTGCGATCGGGTATATTAGCACCGATGCTCATCGTCATGGATTCGCGCGCGGACGCGGCCGCCGTCCGCCGCGTCATCGAGACGGTCGAGCAGATGGGCCTGAAGGCGACGCCGATCCCGGGCGCGCAGCGGGTCGCGATCGGGATCACCGGCAACCGCGGCACCGTCGACCCGACCGGCCTCGAGAACCTGCCGGGCGTCCTCGAGATCATTCCCGTCTCCGCGCCGTACAAGCTCGTCTCCCGGGAGACGAAGAGCGAGCGGAGCGTCGTGTCGATCGGCGGCGTCGAGATCGGGGGCGACCGGATCGTCGTCGGGGCCGGCCCGTGCGCGGTCGAATCGGAGGAGCAGACGATCGAGATCGCCCGGCGGGTCAAGGCGGCGGGGGCGACGCTCTTCCGCGGCGGCGCCTACAAGCCCCGAACGTCGCCGTATTCCTTCCAGGGACTCGGACTCGCCGGATTGAAGATTCTCGCGAAGGCGCGCGCCGAGACCGGGCTCCCGATCGTCACGGAGGTCCTCGACACCGAGACCGCCGAGGAAGTCGCCGAGTACGCGGACTGCCTGCAGGTCGGCGCGCGGAACATGCAGAACTTCTCGCTCCTGAAGAAGGTCGGGCGGTTGAAGCGTCCGGTCCTCCTGAAGAGGGGCATGTCGGCGACGATCGAGGAGTTCCTCCTGTCGGCCGAGTACATCCTCGCGGAGGGGAACTACGACGTCGTCCTCTGCGAACGCGGCGTCCGGACGTTCGCCGACCACACGCGCAACACGCTCGATCTCTCCGCGATCCCCGCGGTGCAGCGGATCTCGCATCTTCCGATCATGGCCGACCCGTCGCATGGGACGGGCAAGCGCCACAAGGTGCTGCCGCTCTCTCGCGCCGCCGTGGCGGTCGGGGCCGACGGCCTCCTGATCGAGGTCCACCACAAGCCGGAAACGGCGCTGTCGGACGGGCCCCAGGCCCTTCTTCCCGAGCAGTTCGCGGACCTCATGAACCAGGTCCGCGCGCTTTCGATCGTCATGGGAAGGAGCGCGTGACCGCCGGTCTCCTCGTTCTCGAAGACGGCACCGCCTACCACGGCAAGGCCGTCGGTGCCCGGGGAACGTTCTTCGGGGAGATCGTCTTCAACACCTCGATGACCGGGTTCCAGGAGGTCCTCACAGACCCGTCGTATCGCGGGCAGCTCGTCGTCATGACGGCATCGCACGTCGGCAACTACGGCGCGCGCCGGGGAGAAGAGGAATCGGACCGGGTGCAGGCCGCCGGCTATCTCGCCCGGGATTTCCCGACGCACTGGAGCGGAACCGGAGGCGAGACCGGGCTCGCCGACATGCTGGCGGAGGCCGGCGTCCCCGGACTCTTCGGATTCGACACGCGTTCCCTCGTCCGCAAGCTCCGCTCCGAGGGGGTGATGCGCGCCGGCATCTCGACCGGGATCCTCGATCCGACCGACCTCCGCCGCCGCGTTCTCGAATCCCCGCCGATGGAGGGGAGCGCGCTCGCGCTGACGGCGGGGACTTCGGAAACCTACCGCTCGCCCGCCCCCGACGGCGCGCGGTTCCGGGTCGCCGCGATCGACTACGGGATGAAACGGAACCTCTGCCGGCTGCTGAACGGCGCCGGTTGCGACGTGACCGTCTTCCCGGCCTCGGCGACCCGCGACGAGATCCTCGCGGAGAAGCCGGACGGCATCTTCCTTTCGAACGGCCCGGGAGATCCCGCCGCGCTGGAAGCGTGTGTTTCGACCGCCCGCTCGCTCATCGGCGAGAAGCCGATTTTCGGCGTCTGCCTCGGGCATCAGATTCTCGGGCGGGCCCTCGGGGCGTCGACGTTCAAGCTCAAGTTCGGGCACCGCGGCGGCAACCATCCGGTGCAGGATCTCGACCGCCACGCGATCGCGATCACGTCCCAGAACCACGGCTTCGCCGTCGATCCCGCGGGTCTCCCGGGCGGGACCCACGTCTCGCACGTGAACCTGAACGACGGGACCGTCGAGGGCTTTCGCGATCCGGGCCGGCGGGTGCTCGCGGTCCAGTACCACCCGGAGGGCGCCCCCGGACCCCACGATGCCCGGGGGCTGTTCGCCGAGTTCCTCTCCATGATGGAAGGGTGATCGAGGCGGCGATCCATCGAGCCGTCCGCTTCCGCTCTGGCGAACGACGACCCGATCGGCGGGGAGTTCGCGCGACGCATGATCGATCGTCGATGCCCGTAGGATCGCGCCGACGCTTTCCCCGGCTCGCGCGAGGGAAGGTCCGGCCTTGACGCTCGCGTCCGAGCTCGCCCTCCGATATTTCCGCCGGCGCTCCTCGCGTCTCGTCTCGCGCGTTTCCCTCCTCGCCATCGCGGGGGTGGCCCTCGGGGTGATGGCGCTGGTGATCGCGATGGCCCTCCTCTCCGGCTATCGCGACGAGATCCAGGGAAAGCTGATCGGCGCGAACGCGGACGTCGTCGTCTTTCCGCTGACGTCCTCCGGGATCGCGGACCCCGACGCCCTCGCGGCGAAGCTTCGGGTCTATCGGCGGGTGCGGGCGGCCGCGCCGGTCATCTACTGGCAGGGGACGGCGGCTTCCGAGGCGGAGCCGGACGGCCTGAACGCCGTGGTCAAGGGGATCGATCCCGAGCGCGAGCGACTCGTCGCGCCCGTGGGCCGGGTTCTGGAAGCGGGGAACCGCCTCTTCGCGGCCGACGCCGCCGGCCGCGAAGGATGCGCGATCGGGGCGGACCTCGCGGGCCGGCTTCGCGTGGGAGAGGGCGCGACCGTGCTGTTGACCGTTCCGGACACCTCCCGCCGCGGCGCGGGTTTCACGCTCCGCCGGCGCGCGTTCCGCGTGTCCGAAGTCTTCCGGACGAACTTCTTCGAGTACGACTCGGAGTGGGTGTTCGTCTCGCGCGCGGCCGCGCGGGCGCTCGCCCGCTTTCCGGCGCCGGCGAACGTCCTCGAAGTGAAGCTCGACACGATCGACCGCACGCCGGAGG
Organism: Thermoanaerobaculia bacterium; assembly: GCA_035717485.1. Taxonomy (NCBI): domain Bacteria; kingdom Pseudomonadati; phylum Acidobacteriota; class Thermoanaerobaculia; species Thermoanaerobaculia bacterium. The sequence continues at coordinate 31,152 of DASTIQ010000120.1, forward strand.
CGACCGCCCGCGTCCGCGAGATTCTCGGGGAGGGATACAGCGTGACGGACTGGCGGTCGTTGAACGGCAGCCTCTTCTCCGCCCTGACCGTCCAGAAAATCACCCTCTTCCTCGTCATCGGCCTCATCGTCGCGGTCTCGACCTTCACGATCGTCGCCACCCTGGTGATGAACGTCCAGGAGAAGAAGCGCGACATCGGGGTCCTGTCGGCGCTCGGAGCCCCTCCCCGGCTCGCTTCCGGTGCGTTCCTGAGGCTCGGAATGCTCCTGGGCGGAAGCGGCGTGACGCTGGGCCTCGCCGCGGGGACCGTCGTGTGCGCGGCGCTGACGCGCTTCCGCCTCGTCCGGTTTCCGCCGGACGTGGCGGAGATCTATTTCGTCTCTTTCGTTCCGTTCGAGGTTCGTCTGCGCGACGTCGCGACGATCGCGGTCTTCGCGCTCGCGGTCATCGCCCTCGCGGCGTGGCTGCCCGCGCGGAGAGCGGGGCGGATCGAGGTCGCGGAAGCGCTGCGGTACGAATAGAGCGGGCGCCGCGATCTCTCGCGGGGATCCGCGCGTCCTCGGTCGCCGCGCCCTCCGACGGAAGTCGAGCATGCCTCCGGGCCCGGCGGGTCCCACGCGGCTCTCGCGGTGCCTCGTCGCTTCCGGAACGGAGACCGGAGCGTCCACCCCGGCCGCGGTCTCGCAGAGCCCGCACCGATCGCGGTGATCGCTGCCCTCCGTCTCGATCTCGAAGACGTCGATTCCGGAGCCCACCCGGACGAACGCGTCGATCGGACTTCGCGAAAAGGCGCGCCTCATCCAGGACCGGCGGCTCTTTCCGAAGACCGCGAGCGTGACGCCGTTCTGCGAGGCGAATCCGAAGAGCTCGCGCGCGACGTTCTTCCCGACGAGCCAGACGACCTTGGCGCCGAGCTCCATCGCGAGCGTGACGTTCTCCGAGAGGAGCCGGTGGTCGCGCGCCGACATCCGGTTCGGGTGCTCGCCGGGAGTCCGCACGTAAGCCGCGAACCAGTTCGTGTTCATCCGGCCGGCGATCGACGAGCCCCGCCGGAGGAGCTGCCGGGTCGTCCCGGCGTTGGCCGAGATCGCGACGAGAACCTTCGCGCCGATCGTCGCCGCTTCCTTGTCGACTCCCGCCCGGCGATCCGCTTCGAGCCGGTCGGCGATCGAACGCATCGCGAGTTCGCGGAGAGAGGCGAGATTCTCGGGGCGGAAGAAATTCTCGAGGGCCGGAGTGATCCGTTCGGAGGGGTAGATCTTTCCCTCGCGGAGCCGCTGGATGAGCTCCTCGGACGGGAGATCGACGTTGACGATCGCGTCGGCCTGCCGGAGGAGACGGTCGGGGACGCGCTCGCGCACGTCGACTCCGGTGGCCCGGGTGACGACGTCGAAGAGGGACTCGACGTGCTGGATGTTCACGGTGGTCATCACGGAGATCCCCGCCGCGAGGATCTCCTCGACGTCCTGGAACCGTTTCTCGTGTTCGACGCCGGGAACGTTCGTGTGCGCCAGCTCGTCGACGAGGACGATCTCCGGCCTTCGCGCGAGGATTCCGGGAAGATCCATCTCCTCGATTTCCTTGCCCCTGTACGCGACGCGGCGGCGCGGAAGCATCGGCAGTCCTTCCAGCTTCTCCCGGGTTTCGACGCGCCCGTGCGTCTCGACGAATCCGACGACGACGTCGACGCCGCGCTTCTTCAGGAGGGAGGCGTCCTCGAGCATCTGGTAGGTCTTTCCGACGCCGGCGGCATGGCCGACGTAGATCTTCAGCCTTCCGCGCTTCGCCTTCTCGATGAGCCGGAGGAAATCCTCGGGGGAGGTGCGCCGCTCCGATGCCATTCGATTCGCTATTTTCGCGGAAACGAGCGATCGAGATCGATGTTGGCGAGCAGAACGTTCACCCGCGGGTCGCCGATGAAGCCGAGCGTGCGCCCTTCGACGTGCCGGTCGATGACCGCAAGGACGGCGGCCTCGGAGACGCCCCGCGCCTTCGCGATGCGCAGCGCCTGCCACCCCGCGGCCTCGGGGGAGAGGTGCGGGTCGAGGCCCGACGCGGAGCTGGTGACGAGGTCGGCGGGCACCGGGCGAGTGTCGCCGGGACGGTCCGCCCGGGCCGCCGAGACGGCGTCCTTGACCGCCTTCGCGAGCGCCGCGCTCGTCGGTCCGAGGTTCGTACCGGAGGACGACGTTGCGTCGTAGCCGTCCTTCCCGGCGGCGGACGGGCGGCCGTGGAGGTACCGCGGATCGGCGAACGGCTGGCCGATCAGCCCCGATCCCACCGTCCGTCCCGACGCGGTGACGAACGAGCCGTCCGCCTTGTCGCGCCAGAGCAGTCGTGCGGCGAGAGTGACCGCTCCGGGGTAGATGCCGCCGAAGATCACCGTGGTGACGACGACGAAAAGGATCGAGCGAACGAGCGGTTTCATCACTTTCATCGGGGACCTCACGCGAGCCGCAGAGCGACCACGAGCACGTCGATCAGCTTGATGCCGGCGAACGGGACGAGGATCCCGCCGATCCCGTAGATCACGAGGTTCCGCGCCAGGATCCTCCCGGCGCCGATCGGCCGGTATCGCACGCCGCGGAGCGCGAGCGGGATCAGCGCGACGATGATCAGGGCGTTGAAAATGACCGCGGAGAGTATCGCGGACCGCGGGTTCGCCAGGTGCATCACGTTGAGACCGTTGAGCAACGGATACGTCGAGGCGAACATCGCGGGAAGGATCGCGAAGTATTTCGCGATGTCGTTGGAGATCGAGAAGGTCGTGAGCGCCCCGCGCGTCATGAGGAGCTGCTTGCCGATCTCGACGATCTCGATGAGCTTCGTCGGGTTCGAATCGAGATCGACCATGTTCCCGGCCTCGCGCGCCGCCTGGGTTCCCGTGTTCATCGCGACGCCGACGTCGGCCTGCGCCAGGGCGGGCGCGTCGTTGGTGCCGTCTCCGGTCATCGCGACGAGGTTTCCCCCCTCCTGCTCTCGGCGGATGAGCGCCAGCTTGTCCTCCGGCTTCGCCTGGGCGAGGAAGTCGTCGACGCCGGCTTCCTGGGCGATCGCCGCGGCGGTCAAGGGGTTGTCGCCGGTGATCATGATCGTCTTGATCCCCATCGCGCGCAGCCGGTCGAAGCGGTCCCGCATGCCGGCCTTGACGATGTCGCGGAGCGCCACGACGCCGAGGATCTTCGCGCCGTCGGCGACGAGCAGTGGCGTCGCACCCTGCGCGGCGATCCTGTTGATCTCCTCGCCGATTTCCGGCGAATTCCGGCCCCCCAGCTCCTTTACCCACTCCATGACCGAGTCGCCCGCGCCCTTCCGGATCTTCCGTCCGTTGAAGTCGACGCCGGACATCCGGGTCGCGGCCGAGAACGGGATGAAGGTCATTCCGGCGACGTGCCGGCCGCGGAGACCGTGCCGTTCCTTGGCGAGGACGACGATCGACCGCCCCTCGGGCGTTTCGTCGGCGAGCGAGGAGAGCTGGGCGGCCTCGGCGAGCGCCTCCACGGCGATGCCTTCGGCGGGGACGAAATCCGTCGCCTGGCGGTTGCCGAGCGTGATCGTCCCGGTCTTGTCGAGGAGAAGGACGTTGACGTCGCCCGCCGCCTCGACGGCCCGGCCGGACATCGCGAGGACGTTGTGCTGGAGGACGCGATCCATTCCGGCGATCCCGATCGCAGAAAGCAGTCCGCCGATCGTCGTCGGGATGAGGCAGACGAGCAGGGCGATGAGCACGGCCGTCGCGGCCTGCCCGCCGGCGTACAGCGCGAACGGCCGGAGCGTGACCGTCGCGATCAGGAAGACGATCGTGAGCCCGGAGAGGAGGATCGACAGCGCGACCTCGTTCGGGGTCTTCTGCCGCTGCGCCCCCTCGACGAGTGCGATCATCCGATCGATGAACGTCTCGCCGGGATTCGACGTGATCTCGACGACGATCCGGTCGGAGAGAACCCGGGTGCCTCCCGTGACCGCGGAGCGGTCTCCTCCCGATTCGCGGATCACGGGAGCGGATTCCCCGGTAATCGCCGATTCGTCGACCGAGGCGATTCCCTCGACGACCGTTCCGTCGCCGGGGATGAGCTGCCCGGCCTCGACGACGACGCGGTCGCCCTTTCGAAGCGCGGTCGCCGAGACCGTTTCCTCGTCGCCGCGCTTGCCGAGACGTCGGGCGGTCATCTCGCTCTTCCCGCGCCGCAGGGTCTCCGCCTGCGCCTTTCCGCGCCCTTCCGCCATCGCCTCCGCGAAATTCGCGAAGAGGAGCGTGAACCAGAGCCAGAGGGCGATCTGGACGTTGAAAAGGACCTGTCCGCCGCGCGCGACGTCCCGGACGAGGAGTCCCGTCACGAGGAGAGCACCGACGAGGACGACGAACATGACGGGGTTCTTCGCCTGCATCCGCGGCGAGAGCTTCACGAACGAGTCGCGGATCGCCGGCCGGACGATCGCCGGGTCGAACAGGCCGCGTTTTTCCGGTTTTGCCACGTCGATCTCCTAGAAGAGCGTTCCGGCCTTCATCGCGAGCTGCTCGACGATCGGGCCGAGGGAAAACGCCGGGAAGAACGTCAGCGCGCCGACGATCACGATCACGCCGACGAGGAGGAACGCGAAGAGCGGACCGGTGACCGGGAACGTCCCGGCGGATTCCGGAATCTTCTTCTTCGCCGCGAGCGATCCGGCGATTCCGAGAATCGGGATGATCATCCAGAACCGGCCGAAGAACATCTCGACGCCGAGCGTGGTGTTGTACCAGAGCGTGTTCGCGTTCAGGCCCGCGAAGGCGGAGCCATTGTTGCCGGCGCCGGAGGTGTACGCGTACAGGATCTCGGAGAAGCCGTGGGGCCCGGCGTTGGCGAGCGACGAAAGCCCGGGCTTGACGCGCGCCGCCGCGGCGGAGAATCCGAGGATGATGAGCGTCAGGATGAGCACCGAGAGCATGGCGAGTTTCACCTCGTGGGCCTCGATCTTCTTGCCCAGGTATTCGGGGGTGCGACCGACCATGAGTCCCGCGATGAACACGGAGAGCACGACGAAGACGAACATTCCGTAGAGCCCCGCGCCGACCCCGCCGAAGATCACCTCGCCCGTCGCGATGTTCGCGAGCGGAACGAGGCCGCCGAGCGGCGTGAACGAGTCGTGCCACGAGTTGATCGCGCCGCAGGAGGCGTCGGTCGTGACCGTCGCGAAAAGGGTCGAGTCGCCGATCCCGAACCGGGCCTCCTTCCCTTCCATGTTCCCGGCCGACGCTTCGACGCCGGCTTTCTGGTGGATCGGATTTCCCCGCCGTTCCGAGATGTCGGCGACGAAGACTCCCGCGAAGAAAAGGATCGCCATCGCGGCGAACACCGCCCAGCCGTGCCGGACCGACCCCGTCATCCGGCCGAGAGTGTTCGTGAGCCCGGCCCCGATCGCGAAGATCAGCAGCATCTCGACGAAGTTGGTGCCGGGGGTCGGGTTTTCGTAGGGATGGGCGGAATTGGCGTTGAAGAATCCGCCGCCGTTGGTGCCGAGCTCCTTGATCGCCTCCTGCGAGGCGACCGGGCCCTGCGAGATCTTCTGCGTCTTCCCCTCGAGCGTCGTGACCGGGACGTCCGCCTTGAAGTTCTGGACGGCGCCGCGGGACACGAGGAAGATCGCGGCGAAGAAGGAGATCGGCAGGAGCACCCAGAGGAGCGCGCGGGTGCAGTCGAACCAGAAGTTCCCGATCCCCTTCGCCTTCTCCCGGGCGATGCCGCGGATGACCGCGACCGCGATCGCGATCCCGGTCGCGGCCGAGAGGAAGTTGTGGTAGGCGAGCCCGGCCATCTGGGTGAAGAACGACATCGTCGACTCGCCGGCGTACCCCTGCCAGTTCGTGTTCGTCGTGAACGAGACCGCCGTGTTCCAGGAGGAGTCGGGCGAGACATTGCCGAAATGATTGGGGTTGAGCGGCAGCCATTTCTGCAGCCGCTGCATGAGGTAGAGGACGACGAGCGAGACCGCGTTGACCAGGAGCATGGCGATCGTCCATTCGACCCACGTCTGGTCGCGCTCCGGGTCGACGCCGCAGACGCGGTAAACGGCTCTCTCGACCGGCCGGAAGAGGCCGTCGAGGAGGGTTTTCCTTCCCGAGAACACGCGCGTCATGTAGCCGCCGATCAGTGGCGTGATCGCGACGATGATCGCGAAATAGACCAGGATCTCGAGGAAGTTGATCGTCGTCATGGCGCAAGTGCCCTACACTTTCTCCGCGCGGACCATCGCCCACAGCAGATAGCCGAGCAGGAACAGCGTCACGACGAGCCCGAGAACGTCTTCCCATCCCATGGCTTTCCTTTCAGATCCGGTCGCAGCGCCGGACGTACCAGACGGACGCCCCGAAAAGGAGCACGGTCGCGGCGAGGAAGATCAGGTCCCCCATCTTTCGGTCCTCCCTCAGAATCCGGTCGTGGCGCCGAGTGTCACGGTCGTCTGCGCCTTCGCGTTGGGAATCCAGGGATTCGCGGCGCTTCCGTCGCCCGAGACCCGGTCACGGAAATACATGTCGCCCGTCGCACCGTCGTGCCTTCCTTCGAGACGGAACGAGATGTGGTCCTGGGGGTGATAGTCGAGCGTGAGGGTCTGCGACGCGACGCGGTCCGCCGGCCAGAAGATGGCGCTGGCGCTACCTTCGGAATTCGACGGAACGTGCTCCCGGAAGACGTCCGCGCGCGCGGCCACGGAGAATCTCCCGGAGAGCTTGATCCGGATGTACCCGGCGACCGCCTCCCAGGAGCTCGTGCCGAAGCGGTTGTCCTCCCACCCGGCGTCGCCGGAGAGAATGAACGAGAGACTCGGCGTCGCGTCCCACGTGGCGTAGAGGTCGAAGAGATTCCGCCACGGGCTTCCTTCGGGCGCGCCGGTCGAGCGCTCGACGCCGCCGAAGTAGAGGCCGTGGACGGACAGGGTGCCGGTCGGTTTGAACGTCGCCTCGAGATCGACCGATTTGTCCCTGTTGTTGTCGACGACGTTGTTCCAGCCGTTGCAGATCATCAGTGTCACGGTCCACTGCTTCGAGAGGTCGGAGGTTGCCGAGACTCCCGTGTGGTAGAAGGGGAGACCGAAGAAGAGGTTCGACCGGGACCAGTTCCAATTGTCCTTGACGGCGATGTTTTCGACGCCGATCGGGGAAAGGAACAGCCCGCCTTTGAAGAGCACACCGGTTCCGATCGGGGCCTTGTAGCCGACCCAGGCCTCCTGGACGTACTTCCATGTCGAAGCGTCCGTCGAGCCGGTCGCGGACGTCCTGGGAAAGGCCGGCTCCGACAGGTAATAGGTGTTCGGCGTGTGGCCGACCTGGAGCGAAACCTTTCCCGACGCCGCGCCCTTCTGCCACGCGGCGCTCAAGTCCAGGTTGGAGAGCGTGAACGTGCTCTCCCGATTGTCGAACCCGCGATAGTTGGTGATCCGGTTCGAGGGCGTGTTGAAGTTGTAGCTGTAGAAGGCTTCGACGTAGCCGCCGAGCGTGACCTTGCCGAGGTCGGGCGCGGCAGCGCCGGACGGCGCCGGCGCCGCGGGCTGCTCCTGGGCATGCATCCGGGCCGCCGGGAGCAACCCCAGGAAGGCGAACACCGCGATCCGCATCCGGCTGCAGTCTCTCCGCCACCGCCGGTCGAGCTCCGGCGCCAGGGCGATCAGCGCGCGCCGCCCGAGAATCACGTAGCCGGCAAATGCGAGCCCCCGCCCCGGCGTCGCGCCCGCGGGCGACCCGGTCACCCCACGACGAGTGTCGAACGAATCTCTCTTCATAACCTGACGATCGCTCCGGATCGCGGAAGAAGTCCGGAGGAAGTGCGGAAGAATTTCGTCAGCCGCGCGGCGGCGGAATCGATCGCTATTCATCGGGACTCGCTCCCGGTCTGCGCGCTGGACCGAGTGCCCGAAGGGACAGATCAGCCGGTGGGCGATCGCGATGGTCGATCGTGGGTCCGAGCGCGACATCGAGGAGCGCGGCATAGAAGACGATCCCGGCGGCCCAGAAGGCGTCGCGCCGAAAGCCGGTCCAGCGGAGCCGGATGTCCGCGGCGACCCAGAGGACGACGACCGCGAGAACGGCGAATCCGAGGAGAAGACATTGCCCGCGCGAGCGGCGGCACGCGATTCTTCGCATTCGCCCCGTACTCTGCGCACGCGGAGCGAAAGGTGTCCGGAAGAACCCCGAAAGGAATTCGAAAGATCGGGACTATTCGCCCGGGTTGAAGCGGTAGCCGACCCAGGGCTCCGTCACGATGCGGCGGGGACGATTCGGGTCGGGCTCGATCTTCCGCCGCAGGCTCCCGACGTGAACGCGCACCGTGTCGTTCGTCACGCCTTCGCCCCCTTCCCAGACCGCGGCGATGAGCTGCCGGTGCGTCCAGAGCGCGCCGGGCTTCGAGAGGAACGTCTCGAGGAGCGCGAACTCGGTCGGCGTGAGGTGGATCTCGCGGCCGCCGCGCAGGACGCGCTTCCCGGCCAGGTCGACTTCGACATCGCCGAACCGCAGCGGGCCCGCCACGGCGGGAGCCTGCCGGCGAAGCAGCGCGCGGACCCGCGCGAGGAGCTCGGCGACGCCGAAGGGCTTCACGACGTAGTCGTCCGCGCCGGCGTCGAGAAGGGCGACTTTCGCCTTCTCCTCGGCGCGGACCGTGAGCACGAGGATCGGAACGTCGGAGTTCTTCCGCATCTCGCGCACCAGCCCGTGCCCGTCCACGTTCGGCATCGAGAGATCGGTGATCACGAGGTCGAACGGCGCCGCCTCGGCCTTCTCGATCGCTTCCCGGCCGTCGGCGGCCGTCTCGACCTCGAATCCTTCACGGGAGAGCGCCTCCCGGACGACCTTGCGGATCGCCGGGTCGTCGTCGACGACGAGGACGCGTTTCACCGCTCCACCGCCGCGAGCCGGATCTCGAACGCGGTCCCCCCGGTGGTCGAGGCCGCGAGCGAGAGGCGGCCTCCGTTCTGCTCCGTCAACGTCTTCGCGATGTAGAGGCCGAGGCCGCTGCCGGCCGCTCCGGTTCGGTCGCCGAGGCGGACGAACTTCTCCATCGCGCGATCGCGCTCGGCCGGGGGGATCCCCGGGCCGGCGTCGCTCACCCGAAAGACGGCGTCCGGCCCCTCCCGGAAGACCGAGAAGCGAACTTCGCTTCCGTCGGGGGAATAGCGGCCGGCGTTCTCGAGTCCCATCCCGACCGCTTCGGTGATCTGGGCCGGGTCGACCGAGACCATCGTATCCGCGGCGGAGACGTCGACCACGAGGGACTGCCGGTCGAGCGCCCCGCCGAAGCGGGCGACCGCCGCTTCGGCGATCGCGCCGCACGTGACCCTCTCCCGGCTCGGCCGCGCGGTCCCCGCCTCCAGACGGACGACGTTCAGGAGGTCCTCCACGAGCCGCGTGAGGCGCTCGAGGGCGCCGACGACCTCGCGGGACTCGCCGGTTTCGCCGGCGCGACGCTCCCAGTTCTCGACCGACCCGCGCGCGGCGGCGAGCGGCGTCTTGAGGTCGTGCCCGAGGGTCGCGAAGAGGGTCGATTTCATCTCGTCCCGGGCCCGGGCGCCTTCGGCTTCTCGCGCGATCCTCAGGAACTTTTCCCGCTCGAGCGCGAGGCCGATCAGGGCGGCGCACCCCTCCGCCATCCGTTCGCTCCTCCGGGCGCCGCGGACCGCGAGCGCGCCGACCCGGTGGACCCCGAGGGGAACCGGGAGATAGACGTCGGTGCCGCCGGCGGCGGACGGGAAGGCCGCCGAGTTTCCCTGGCGGTAGGCGATTTCGGCGAGATCCGCCCTCAGCTCGCCGCCTCCGGAAGAGGCGGCGTTGACGAGCTGCCCCCGCCCGTCGTCGAGGTAGATCGCCGCCTGGTCGCACTCGAGGGCCCGCCGGACCCGCTCCGCGAGCGTTCCGAGGAGCGCCTCGCGGTTCGTGTCGGCCAGGAAGGCCTGCGAGAGGTCCGTCAACGTCAGGAGGTCGCCGCGCTCGCGTTCGAGGAGCCGGAGCCGCAGGCGGGCGAGCGCGGAAAGCCGCCCGATCGCGAGTCCGGCGGCGAGGAAGACGAGGAGGGCCACGACGTTCCGCGGGTCGGCGATCGTCAGCGTGTACAGGGGAGGGAGGAAGAAGAAGTTGAGCGCGAGGGTCGCCAGCAGCGCCGCCGCGATTCCGGGGCCGCTCTCCCAGATCCACGCGACGAGAAAGACCGCGAGAATGAGGCCGAGCGCGTCGGCGGCGTCGGTCAGCCCGGGGATCGCCTTCAGGACGGCGACCGTGGCCGTCACCACGACGAGGGCCGCGGGGAACCCGTACTTCGGATTCGTCCACCTGTCGCGCCCCCGCATCAGACCTCCGGAGAGAAGTCGATGATGACTTCGATCCCCGACTGCCGCAGGAGAGACTCGATCGTGCGGCCGATGATGCCCCCGGCGGCGACCCGGTGAGGATCGAGCCCGACCACGGCGAGGTCCGCGTCGGCGTCCCGCGCGATCCGGACCATGCCGCGCCCAGCCTGCCGGTCGCGTTCGAGCACCGCGATCGGCACCAGGTCGTGCAGGCGGACGAGATCGGCGGCGTCGGCGAGATGCGCGTTCGCGCGTTCTTCCTCGGCCGGGAGCGGCGTTCCGAGCGGGAGCGCCATCGGGACCTCGATCACGGAGCCGAGCACGATCTCCGCCTTCTGCTCCTGCCCGAGCCGGCAGGCGAGCTCGACGGCGCGGTTGTTGTGCGGCCGTCCCTCGACCGGCACGAGGATCCGGCGCACGGCGCTCACGGAATAGAGCGCGTGGGCGACCGCCTGCCGGACCGGTTGCGGGGGATGCATCATCCACCAGAGGAGCGCTCCCATCGAGACCGCGAAGACCGTCGCGATCACGAGGCCGAGGGGATGGACGGCGAGACCGGACGTCATGAGCGCGCCTTTCTCCAGGCGGCGAACCGGAAGACGCCGTACCCGACGAAGGCGCCCGCCATGAGGAGGAGCGGGACGGACCCGAGCGTCGTGCCGCGCCAGGCGAGCACCCCCCCGAGCGCCGCGATCACGGCGGCGTTGCCGAGATGGAGCCGTTCGCGCCACGCGGCGCCCGCCCTCAAGGCTCCTCCCGTTCCGCCGCCCGCGCCCGCGCCCGATCGCGGGCGCCGAGCGCCGCTTCGTACTTCTCGAGCATCTCGAATTCCTCGGCGGATTTCAGGATCGCTTTCTGGTCCGTTTCCCAGTTTCGCGGGATGGAGCCGAAGACGGGATACCCGTTCTTCTTCCGGAACCACGCGTAATACACGAAACAGAGCGCCACCCACGAAGGGCCGGCGATGCGGCCGATCCTGTGGGTGAGCACGACCTCCACGAAAACGAAGAGGACCGAGGCCGCGCCGAAGAAACCGAGGATCGGGACGTCGATCGTCTGTCCGGATTTCGATTTGACCTTGAGGTTCAGCGGGATCTTGTACGGCCGGGGACTGTACGGGTCCGAAAACCGCAGCCGGATGGCCGCGATGAAGACGACGAAGTACCCGAGGGTCGCGCCGAAGGCGTACATGTTGGCGAGGACGTCGAGCGCCTCGTCCCTGCCGAAGAGGAAGGCGAGGAGCGTCTGGAGGGCGCCGATCGCCGAAAACACGAGGATCGCCCGGACGGGCGTGCGGAACCGGGCGTGCACCTTGTCGAACCACGGGGAGAGGATCTTCAGCTCCGACATCGAGTAGGAGAGGCGCGAGGCCGACATGATGCCGGAATTGGCGGAGATCGAAAGGATCGTCGCGCCCAGGAGCGCCGCGAAGGGCCCCGCCGCCACGCCGATGAAGGGGATCCGGTGAGCGAGAGTCGCGACGGGATCGGACTTGGCGTCGCGGAAGACCTCCCACGGAAGCAGTCCGTTGGCGAGCGTCGAGAACGCGAGCGCGAAGATGAAGACGGTGAAGATGAGCGTGATCGACGTCCGCGGGACGATCGTCGCCGGTCGCCGCGTTTCCTGCGCGGCCTGGGAGATGGACTCGAGCCCGACGAACGAGATGATGGCGAGCGAGGAGCCGTACATGAACTGCTTCATCGACGGGAACGCGTGGGTCCACTGGTGCGCGAGGAGCTCCGGCTTCCACGCGAGGACGAACCCGAGGATGATGATGGACGATTCCGTGAGGATGTCGATTCCTCCGATGATTTCGTTGAAGAGCGACGATTCCTTCATCCCCTTGATGTTCAGGAGGGTCAGCATCACGATGATGAAGAGCGACTCGCCGAGCCAGACCGGGTTGAAGTCGCGGAGCGGTCCCCAGGTCACCGAGACCTTCCCGAGCGACGGCACGAAGAAGTTCACGTACCCGGCCGCCATGACCGAGAAGAGCGCGATGTCGATCGTGTAGTCCAGGAGGAGCGCCGACCCGGAGAGGAAACCGGTGAAATCGCCGAGTCCGCGCAAGGCGTAGTAGTGTCCCCCGCCCGCGACCGGGTACGTCGCGGCCATCTCCGTGTACGCGAAGCCGATCATGATGTAGACGATCCCGGCGACGAGGAACGCGAGGGGCGCGGCGCCCATCGTGTACGCGATGACGAGCCCGAGCGCCGCGTAGATGTCGGCGCCGACGTCCGCGTAGCCCCACATGAAGGAGCCCCACACCGAGACGTCGCGGCGCAGCTCCGCGCGCTCGGCGGGCGCGGGATCGGGATTCATGCTCCCGAAGTGTATGCCCGGCGCGGAACGGAGAGGGCAACGGCGCAAACGGCGCATCCGCTATACTGCCCCCCCACGTGCCCCGCCGTAACGACATCGAATCGATCCTGGTGATTGGAAGCGGACCGATCGTCATCGGTCAGGCGTGCGAATTCGACTATTCGGGGACCCAGGCCGTGAAGGCGTTGAAGCGGGAAGGGTACCGCGTCGCGCTCGTCAACTCGAACCCCGCGACGATCATGACCGACCCGGAACTCGCCGACGCGACCTACATCGAGCCGCTGACGCCGTCGACCGTCGCGCGCATCGTGGAGCGGGAAAAGCCGGACGCGATCCTCCCGACCGTCGGCGGCCAGACGGCGATCAATCTCGCCCTGGCGCTCTCCGATTCGGGACTGCTCGAGAAGCTCGGCGTCGAGCTGATCGGAGCGAACGAGAGCGCGATGCGGCTCGCCGAGGACCGCGACCTGTTCAAGAAGGCCATGCTCGAGATCGGCGCGGACGTGGCGCGCTCCGACACGGCCCGGAGCCTCGGGGACGCGGAGCGCATCGCGGGAATGCTCGGTTTTCCGCTCGTCATCCGGCCCTCCTTCACGCTCGGCGGGTCGGGGGGAGGGATCGCGGCCGATCCCGACACCTTCCGGAAGCTGGTCCGTCACGGCCTCTCGGAATCGCCGTCCCACGAGGTCCTGATCGAGGAGTCGCTCCTCGGCTGGAAGGAATTCGAGCTGGAGGTCATGCGCGACCTCGAGGACAACGTGATCATCGTCTGCTCGATCGAGAACTTCGACCCGATGGGAGTCCACACGGGCGACTCGATCACCGTGGCGCCCCAGATGACGCTCTCCGACCGCGAATACCAGGCGATGCGCGACGAGGCGAAGGCGGTGATCCGCCGGGTCGGCGTCGAGACCGGCGGATCGAACATCCAGTTCGCGGTCCACCCGCAGACGGGGCGGCGCGTGATCATCGAAATGAATCCGCGCGTCTCCCGCTCGTCGGCGCTCGCCTCCAAGGCGACGGGTTTCCCGATCGCGAAGATGGCCGCCCTCCTCTCGGTCGGTTACACGCTCGCGGAGATCCCGAACGACATCACGAAGAAGACGCCGGCCTGCTTCGAGCCGTCGCTCGACTACGTCGTCGTGAAGATCCCGCGCTGGACGTTCGAGAAGTTCCCGAAGGCCGACTCGCGCCTGACGATCCAGATGAAGTCGGTCGGCGAGGCCATGGCGATCGGCCGGACGTTCCCGGAGGCGCTCGGCAAGGCGATCCGTTCGCTCGAGATCGACCGGTACGGCCTCGACGACGGCGGCCCGGACCTTCCGCGGGACGAGGTCGCGGCGCGCCTCGCGACGCCGACGCCGGAGCGGCTCTTCCACGTGCGGCGGGGCTTCCGCGCGGGAATGGAGATCCCCGAGCTGCACGCGATCACCGGCATCGACCCGTGGTTCCTGGCGCAGATCCGCGAGACGCTCGATCTCGAGGGGCCGCTCGCCGATCCCGCCCGCGCGGACGATCCCGACATCCTGCGGATGGCCAAGGGGAGCGGCTACTCCGACCGCGCGATCGCCCGGCTCCGCGGCGTTTCGGAGGAGGAGGTGCGCCGGTTCCGTCTCGCCTCGGGGATCCGGCCCGTCTACAAGCGGATCGACACCTGCGCGGCGGAATTCGACGCGGAAACGCCCTACTTCTACTCGACGTACGAGGCGGAGAACGAATCGATCCGGACGGACAAGCGGAAGATCGCGATCCTCGGCGGCGGCCCGAACCGGATCGGACAGGGGATCGAGTTCGACTACTGCTGCGTTCACGCGTCCTACGCGCTCCGCGAGGCCGGGTACGAGACCGTGATGATCAACTGCAATCCGGAGACCGTCTCGACCGACTACGACACCTCCGATCGCCTCTACTTCGAGCCGCTCACGTTCGAGGACGTGGCCGAGATCCTCGACAACGAGAAGCCGGAAGGCGTGCTCGTGCAGTTCGGGGGGCAGACGCCCCTGAAGCTCGCCCGCCGGCTGGAGGCCGCGGGCTTTCCGATCGCGGGGACGAGTCCCGACTCGATCGACCTCGCGGAAGACCGCGTCCGGTTCGGCGCCCTGCTCGGCGAGCTCGGGCTCGCCGCTCCCGCACACGCCGAGGCGCTGTCGAAGGAGGAGGCGATCGCCGCCGCGCGCCGCCTCGGCTACCCGCTGATCGTGCGCCCCTCCTACGTCCTCGGCGGCCGCGCGATGGCGGTGGTCTTCGACGACGACTCGCTCGCCGTCTTCATGGAACGCGCGCGCGAGGTCTCGCCCGAGCACCCGGTCTTCCTCGACCGGTTCCTGGAGGATGCCGTCGAGCTCGACGTCGACTGTCTCTCCGACGGCCGGGACGTGTGGATCGGCGGCGTGCAGCAGCACATCGAGGAGGCGGGAATCCATTCGGGCGATTCGTATTCCGTCCTCCCGCCGTGGAAGATCTCGCCCTCCGAGCTCGCCGAGATCAAGGACGCGACCCGGCGGCTCGCGCGGGCCCTCGGCGTCAAGGGGCTCATGAACACGCAGTTCGCGATCCAGAATCGCGTGCTGCACGTCCTGGAGGTGAACCCCCGCGCCTCAAGGACGGTGCCGTTCGTGTCGAAGGCGATCGGCGTGCCGATGGCCAAGCACGCGGCGCGGCTGGCGGTCGGGATGCCGCTCGCGTCGCTCGGCCTCCCCGACGAGCGCGAGCCTCTCGATTTCTTCATCAAGGGGCCGGTCTTCCCCTTCAAGAAGTTCCCCGGAGAGGACACGCTCCTCGGCCCGGAGATGAAATCGACGGGAGAGGTGATGGGAGTCTCTCCGCGCTTCGGCCACGCGTTCGCCAAGGCCTGTGAGGGAGCGGGACTCCTGTTCCCGACGGCCGGCACGGTCTTCCTGACGGTCAACCCGTACGACAAGGAAGCGATCGTCCCGGTCGCCCGCGAGCTCGCCGCGATGGGCTTCGGCCTGTACGCGACGGAAGGGACGGCGGCGCGGCTCGCCGCGGCGGGACTCTCCGCGACGACGATCTTCAAGGTCAACGAGGGAACGCCCAACGCGGTCGACCGGATGGAGGCGGGCGAGATCCAGATGGTGATCAACACGCCGCTCGGGAAGCTCTCGCACTACGACGAGGCCGCGATCCGGTCGGCCGCGCTCCGGCTGAACATTCCGTGCCTCACCACGATGTCCGCCGCCGCCGCCGCCGTGGAGGCGATCCGTGCGCTCCTCGAGCGCGCCGTCGAAGTCTCCGCGCTCCAGGACTTCCACGCGGAGTGAGCGTGCGGACGCTCGGCCGGGCGCTCGGCGCTCTCCTCGCGGCCGCTGTTCTCTTTTCCGGATTTCCGGCCGGCACCCGCCTCCCCGCGTTCGCCCTCGGCGCGGCGGCGGCCGCTTTCGCCGCGGGATTCGCCGCGCCGGGGATCGGCCTCGCCGCCGTCGCGTTCGGGTGCGTCGTGTCGGGATCGGCGGCGTCCGGCGACGGAAGATACGGTCCGCTGCCGTGGCCCGCGCTCGCCGCGCTCTCGTTCGCCGCCGGTTCGGCGTTCCGAAGCGCGATCCGGGGCGCGGACGAGGGCGCGCCGCCGCCGCTCGACCGCTCGCTCGCGCGGCTCGGCGTCTTCTGGGCGGCGTGCGCGGCGGTCGCGGCGCTTTCCGCGCGGACCTTGTGGGCCGTCCTCCGGGGCCTCGCGGAGCGCGCCGTCAATTCGCGGGGGATCTCCGATTCCACGGCGATCCGCGGCACCGTGCTCTCGCTCGCGGCCGTGTTCGCCGGGATCGCCCTCTACGACGCGGCGCGCCGCGTTTCTGCGTCGGATCGTCGCCGCGCCGTCCGGGCGGCGGCCGCCGGAGCGGCCGTCTCCGCGGCGGTCGCCTGGCTCCAGTCCCGCGGCTTCGTCGGGGCGTCGCGCTCGGCTTACTGGAAGATGATCGGCCGGTTTCCGGGACTCCAGAGCGACCCGAACGCGGCGGGGGTGCTGGCGGCGCTCGCGATCGGTCCCTCGGTCGCCGCGGCCCTGCACGCTCGCCGCAAGGCGCCGTGGATCGCGGCGGCCCTGGCTCTCGCCGCCGGGATCGCCGCTTCCGGGTCGCGGAGCGGGGTCCTGGCGGCGGTGATCTCGGTGGCGGCGGTCCTCGTCGTCGATCGCCGCGCGCCTTCCCGCTGGAGGCGTCCCGCGGTCGCGCTCTTCGCGGCCGCGGTGACGGCCGCGCTGCTGCTCGCCTCGCGCGGACACGGCGGAGCCCTCGAGCGGGTCCTTTCGGTGTTCGATCGCGGCACTCCGTTCGAATACCGGACCTCGTCTCGGAGCCTGTTCTGGCGCTGCGCCTGGGACGCTTTCCGCAGTGCGCCGCTCGGAGGGATCGGATGGAACGCGTTCTCGTGGAAGCTGCCGGATCTCGCCGCGGCCCGGGGAACGGCTCTCCCCGTCATGGACAACCCGGGCAATTTCTATCTCCAGTTGCTCTGCGAGACGGGCCTGGCCGGCGCGCTCCTCTTCGCGCTCTTCGTCGGCCGCGCGGCGCGATCGGCATCCGAGGCCTTCGGCGGCGATTTTCCGGAAAGGGGAGCCGCGGCCGCCCTCGCGGGGCTCGTCCCGGCTCTCGCGGTCGGCTCGCATCTGTTCGCCGCCGAGGTATCGATCGCCGCCTTCCTGATGCTGGCTCTCGTGGCGGACGGCCGGGGAGAGCGCGCGCCCGCGCGACGAACGCCCGCCGCGCCGCCCCGTCTCGCGGCCGCCGCGGCGATCGCCGTCGCCGTCGTCGGATGGATCGCTCTCCTGGCTCCCACGGCGAGGGAGGACGAAGCCTTCCGCCGCTCTCCTTACATCGGACTGTACCCGCCGGAGGGAGCCGGCGGCGCCGTCTTCCGCTGGATGCGGCCCCGGGCCGCGCTCCGCCTCGCGCCGGGACAGAAGAAGACCCTCGCCTTCTCCTTCCCGGATCCCGCCGCTCGCCCGCGGAATCTGACGATCGCGCTCGCGGATCGGCCGCTCCTGTCGAGAGCCGTGTCGTCGCCGCCCGTCTTCCTCTCGTTTCTCTCCGCGCGGGATCGGCCCACCGTCTTTCGCCTCGCCGCGGCTCCGTCGACCCGCCCTTCCGATTCCGGCGGGGCCGACTCGCGGCTCCTGTCCCTCCAGGTCGCGGGGGCGTGGCCGTGAAGGTTCAGTGGCATCCCGCGACCGGGAAGCGCACCGTGTACTCGGTCGATCTCGAAGCGTGGGGCGGCATCGTGCTCTTCTTCGCGGCGTCCGCGTGCGCTCTTCTCTGGCTCGCGCTCCCTCCGGTGCTCGGAGCCGTGCTGGCGCGCTGGCGACGGGCTTTCGCGGAAGCCGACGCGAGCGCGTTGAATGCCCGCCGCCGGGAGGCGCTCGATCTCGCGACGTCGGCGCTCCGCCAGGCGAGCGAGCGCCTCGACACGGATCGCGCGCTCGTCGGCCGGATCGCCTACCTGTATGGCCTGCGGTCGGTCGCGCGCCGCGTGGCCGGCGCGGCCGGAACGGCCGCGGCGGAACCGGCGAGCGCCCTGGAGACTTCGGAGCGGCGCGTCGCCGTCCTGGCCCAGGCGGTTTCCGCGATCGAAACGGAGGAGGGAAAGGATGCGGCGCTCGCCCCGTTCACTCCTTCGACCGCGCCCTTTCCCGAAACGGCATGGGTCGCGACCGGCGACTTCGGCTGGCGCGTCTCGCGGATCACGAATCGGACCGAATTCGCCGCCGGCCTCGATCTCGCCGCTCCACGGGGACGGCCCGTTTTCGCCTCGGCGGACGGCACCGTCCGGTGGACCGGTCCGGTGACCTTCCGCGGCGCGCCGGAATATTTCCGGTTCGGAAAGATCGTCGCGATCCGGCATGGCGGGCGAGCGGTGACGGTCTACGGCAATCTCGAGTCCGTATCGGTACGCCGGGGACAGGCGCTGCGCCGAGGGGACCGGATCGGCACCGTGGGCGTGAGCCCGTGGTTCGGCGCGCCCCGGCTTCGATACGAGGTCTGGCGGACGTTCGAGGGGGAGCCCTATCCGATCGACCCGCGGCTCGCGATCCTGACCGACCGCTCGCCGGAGGTGCTCGACGCTCTCCGGAAAGCCCTCGCTTCGCCGGTGCGGCCGCCGTTTCCCCTTCCCGCGGACTTCCGCTGACGGGGGCCGTCTCAGGCGGCCGAGCGCAGGATCTCGAGAACCCGGGCGATTTCGTCCACGTCGTTTCCGACGTGCGGCGCGAACCGGACCGCGCCTTCGCGAGGGGACGTGATGACCCCCCGCTCCTCCAGCTTCTCGACCGCCCTGCGCGCGTCCCCGTCCGGGGGCACCGCGGAGAGAATGGCGGAACGCGAGCCGTCCGGCGTGCGGATCGTCCACCCGAGGTCTCCGAGGCCTTTCCGAAGCGCGCCGACGATCCCCCCGATCCGGCGCTCCGCCTCCTCCATGCCGACGGCAGCGAGGAGATCGATCGCTTCGGAAAGCGCGTACACGGAACCGGTCGGGAGCGAACCCGCCTCGAACCGCCGGCCCGAGGAGAAGGGGCGGAGGTCGTAGGCGAGCTGCGATTCGCGCCACGGGACGTTCCACCACCCGACCCACGGCGGCCGGATCGCCGACTTCGCCTTTTCGGAGAACGCGAAGACCGCGAGACCTTCCGGACCGTAGAGGAATTTGTGTCCGTCCGCCGCGAGCACGTCGACGCCGAGACGTTCCGTGTCGATCGGCATCGTCCCCAGCCCCTGGATCGCATCGACCACGAAGAGCGCGTCGCGATCGCGGCAGAGGGACGAGAGCTCCCCGAGGGGGAAGTCGAAGCCGGAATGGAACGCGACCCAGGAGACCGCCACGACGCGCGTCCGCGCGTCGACGAGCGGCTCGAAGTCGGCGGAGGTCAGCCGGCCGTCGCGACTGCGGGCGGCGCGGTACTCGACGCCGCGCGGCGCGAGATTCATCCAGGGGTAGACGTTGGCGGGGAACTCGAGATCGTCCCCCACGACGTTGTCGCCGGGACGCCAGTCGAGGCCCTGCGCGACGAGATTCAGCGCGTGCGACGTCGACGGGAGAAGCGAGATTCGCCCGGCGTCGCCGCCGACGAAAGCGGCGGCTTTCTCGCGGAGCTCGTCGTAGCGTCGGTACCACTTCTTCCAGTGGAGCGCGCCGAAGTTCGACTGGTCGTCCGCGTGGGCGCGCAGCGCGGCCGCGACGCGGGCGGGGAGCGGCGCGACCGCGGCGTGATTGAGATAGACGAGGTTCTTGCGGACCGGGAACTGGCGGTCGAGGTTCTCGTTGGAGAAGTCGAACATGCGGGGAGTATGGCACGCGGCGTCTGCGCGGCTTGATCCGGTTGCCGGGGAAGGCCGGCTCATCTAAGATCCCCCCAATTTCCACCCGGGGAAAATGAAGGAGGGCATCTTGGAGAAACATCGCGTTCTCGCTCTGGTCGCACTCGTGATCGGATTCGTCGCAATCGACACGGCCGCGCTTGCCGCCGAGCCACCCGGGTGGCTGCAGTGGGGGAGCGACGCGCAGCACACCGGGTTCTTCCCGGTCGCGGCCCAGCCTCCGGAGGCGATCCTTTCCGACACCGTCGTCGACCCGAACGCCCAGGCGAGCTACGAAGAGGTCGGAGGCGACCTCCTCGTGCACTACCAGGTTCCGCTCACCCAGGGAAACAGCGTTTACATGACCTTCAAGGGACCCGACTGGACGAGCTTCTGGACGTGGCAGACGCAGAGCTGGGGCATGAAGCGAATGGACTGGAAGAAAGGACAGCTGACGACCAAGTGGTCGAGGTCGTCGGACTGGAAGCCCGTTCCGAACGGTCAATGGAAATGGGTCGGCTACTGGCTCTTCGAGGGGCCGCAGTGGGAGCCGGTCTTCCACGGCGCCGTCGCGGGAACGTGGGTGTACATGCCGGGCGCGGGAGGCTCGATCTACAAGCTCCGCAAGGACACGGGGGCCGTCGTCTCCCGGATCAAGCCGTTCGGAGCCACGATCAATCCGAACGTCTACGCGAACAGCCCGGTAACGGTCTGGAACGGGAACGTCTATTACAATGTCATCCAGCTCGACCCCGACAACCCATGGACCTCGGACGTCGTCGGCTCCTGGCTCGTCCGCATCGCCCCGAACGGGACGGTCACGAAGGTCTCCTATGCCTCGCTGACCCCGGGGGCACCGGGGGCGACGGATCCGTGCACGGTCCAGTTCGGCAACGCCTCGGACGCGAGCTCTCTGCCGTGGCCGCCGTCGCCGACAGCCATCGCCGGGACGACTCCCTGCGGAACGCAGCGCGTCGGGACGAACATCGCGCCGGCGGTGGCCCCGGACGGGACCGTCTACACGGCGAGCCGCGCGCATTTCGTCGACCGGTATTCCTATCTGATCGCGGTCCACGCGGACCTCACGCCGAAATGGGCGGCGTCGCTCCGCGGACGGCTGAACGACGGATGCAACGTGACCCTGCCGCCGAACGGATCGCCCGGCGGATGCACCGACGGCGCGACGACGGGGGTGGACCCCGCGACGAACGAGCTCCCCGCGGGCCGGATCTACGACGATTCGACCGCGTCGCCGACGGTGGCGCCCGACGGTAGCGTGCTCTTCGGCGTCTTGACGCGGTACAACTTTGACCAGGGACACCTGATGCGGTTCAGCAGCGCGGGAGACTTCCTCGGCGCGTACGGGTTCGGATGGGACATGACCGCCGGGATCTTCCCTCACGACCTGACCTACTCGATCATCTTCAAGGAGAACCATTACGGCGACGTCGGCTCCTATTGCAACGTGGAATCGATCTGTCCGTCGGACCGGACCGCGACCTACCCGTCCAATCCGGAGGCCTACTTCGTGACGCAGCTTTCTCCCTCCCTCGTGCCGGAGTGGCAGTGGCAGAACACGAACACGGAGAGCTGCGTGCGGAACCCGGACGCGTCGATCACCTGCACCTCGGATCACCCGAACGGTTTCGAGTTCTGTGTCAACGCCGTCGCCATCGACGCCAACGGCGTCGTCTATGCCGACAGCGAGGACGGGAACGTCTACGCGGTGGCGCAGGGCGGGACGCTCGCCCACAATCTGTTCCTCAATCTCTCGCTCGGCGCGGCCTACACACCGGTTTCGATCGGATCCGACGGCAAGGTGTATTCGCAGAACTTCGGCCACATGCTGGTCACCGGTCTCGCGCCCTGAACAGTGCCGCTTCCGCGGGCGGCGACCAGGCGTCGTCCGCGGGAGCCCGGGGACCGATCAGCGCAGGCCGGTCACGACGTAGAGATTGTTGAGACAGCGGCCGTCGGAATTAGCCTAAGCTCTTCCCGTCCGCCGACAGCAGCGGATAAGCGACGAAGAGGACTCCCGCCCGGTCGGCGGGGCGACCTCCACCAGGGGATCCCGTTTTCCCGACCGCACGTCTGGAAGGTCACCCGGGAATAGAAGGGTGGCTCTGTCGGCGGAGGCGGGAGCCGTGCTCATCGCGACGGCCGCTCCTCGGCGAGCCAGATGTCGGCCTCGCGGTCCTCCTCGAGGCTCAGGACGACGTGCAGATCGCGGGAGGCGGAAACGCGGCCGGTCAACGGAGGACCGCCGGACACGGGAGAAACCGTTCCCGACGCGGTGTCGAGCATCGCCAGCCTGTCGCCCCGCACGATCAGAAGCCGGCGGCCGTCGTCGGACCACCCGATCGGGTCGGAGGGCGGGTCGTACACGCGATAGCTCCCGCTCGCGAGATCGAGAACCGCAGCCCGGACGGGATGTTCGTGCCCGCGATAGACGTATCCCGCGAGACGGCGCCCGTCGGGGGACCAAAGATTGCCGGAGAAGTTCGTTCCCGGAGCCCCCGGCGGCGGAGGGAACCGACGGGGGTGCTCCCACGGGGGCGCGCCACGCGCGTCGAAGATCGCGACCCCCTCGGCGAGGCTCGTGACGAGACGGTCGCCCGCAGGGGAGAGGACCGGAACCCACCCGGACTCCTCCTGCGCCGTGCGCGTCAGCGGTTCGAGGCCGCTCCCGTCGGGGCGGATCGCCCACGTTTCGTAGCGCCCGCCGCGGAGCGATTCGAAGAGGAGCCGGCGGCCGTCCGGCGACCAGGAGACGTAGCGGTCGAATTCCCGGTCGTCGGTCAGCTGGACCGCCGCGCCTCCGTCGGAAGCGACGACATAGACGTCCTCCTGCGGCCAGAGCGTGGTGAACGCGACCGACTTCCCGTCGGGAGAGGGTTCCGCGGACATGATGCTGCCGGTCATCGAGAGGACCTCGTGCGCTTCCGAGATCGTCGACCGGACCGGGTCGAAGTCGAATCGACGGATGGTCGATCGCGACGAGTACGCTCCGTAGACCCAGCGCCTGCCGGAGCGCGCGAGGAAGATGACTTCGTCGGCGGGCAGCGGAACGCTTTCCGGCGAGTCGAGGACTCTTCCGCTCTTCTCGTCGATCCGGACGCGCCAGAGGTTCATCTGGCCGGCGCGGTCGCTCAGGAAATAGAGGAACCGCCCGTCCTCCGACCAGACCGGATTCCAGTCGACCGCGTCGTCGTTCGTCACGTCGACGGGCGCTCCTCCGTCGATGCCCACGGTCCACACGTCGCGATTCCCGCCGCGCCGCATCCCCCAGTAGGCGATGCGCCGCCCGGACGGCGACCACGAAGGCTGATGGGCGTCGCCCGTCTTCAGCTCGCGGCGGGCTCCCGTCGCGGCGTCGACGAGGCCGAGGCGTCCTCCGTCGAGACCCTGATAGGGGAGGAAGAAGTCCTCGGTCGAATAAGCGATCGTGCGGCCGTCGGGCGACCATGCGGGGTCGTTCCCGACCGGCGAGAGCTTCCGGACCGACTCGCCGTTGACCCCCATCAGGAAGAGGCCGCCTCCGTCGCGGCTCGAGGCGAAGACGAGTCGGCTCCCGTCGGGCGAGAGCCGCGGGGCGTCGTTGTACGACTCGGAGCCGGTGGTGAGCACGGTCGGCTTCCGGCCGCCGACGGGAACCGAATCGATGTCGCTCCGATTCGTGTTTCCTGCCGCGAAGAAATTCGTGTCTCCGGCGGCGAAGAAGAGCGTCCGTCCGTCAGCGGAGAGCTCCGGTGCCCACTCGAGGCCCGGCAGGAACGTGAGCTTCTGGAAACGGAAGGAGGGTGTCGCAGGGGACCGGTGGAAGAGAACGATGCCCGCGGCGAGGCCGAGAGCCACCCCGAGGACGGCAACTCCCGCGAGAAGGCCGCGTCCGCGCCGGACGGGCGTCGGGATGACGGCTTCGGCCGGGGCCGCCTCCTGCGGGTGCTCGAGGGCGATGCGCGCCTCGCCGATGTCGCGAAGGCGCTCCCGCGGGTTCCGCTCGAGGCATCGGCGGAGCAGCTCGCGGACACGGGGAGGAACCGACGGCGGAACGCGGCGGAGATCGATCTCCTCCCGCATTACCGCGCCGAGCACGTCGGCGACGCTGTCGCCGTCGAACAGCCGACGGCCGGTGAGCATCTCCCAGAGAAGGACCCCGAACGCCCAGACGTCGGTGCGCTTGTCGACGGGCCGCCCGCGCGCCTGCTCCGGGCTCATGTAGGGCGCCGTGCCGAGGATCATCCCGGACTGCGTCCCGACGGAGAGAGTAGGGGAGTCCGAGAGGTCGGGCGAGGACGAAAGGGCCGGGTCGAGCGCCTTGGCGAGACCGAAGTCGAGGACCTTGACGTTCCCCTCCGCATCCAACTTGACGTTGGCGGGCTTCAGGTCCCGGTGGACGATCCCCTTCTCGTGGGCGGCCTCGAGTGCTTCGGCGATCTGCCGCGCGATCGGAAGAGCCTCGTCGACCGGCACCGCACCGGCCTCGATCCGGTCCTGGAGCGTCGGCCCCTCGACGAGCTCCAGGACGAGCGCCTTGACCGCCGTCGAGTCCTCGACGCCGTAGATCGCCGCGACGTGGGGATGGTTGAGCGAGGCGAGCACGCGAGCTTCTCTCTCGAAACGCGAGAGCCGGTCGGGATCCGCCGAGAGCGACTGGGGCAGGACCTTGATCGCGACGTCGCGTCCGAGCTTCGTATCGCGCGCCCGGTAGACCTCGCCCATGCCGCCGGCTCCGAGGGGAGAAAGGATCGCGTACGGGCCGAGGCGGGTTCCGGCAGTGAGGGTCACGAGCGGATCCTCGTCCGCCGAAGCCTGGTCGAAAGCGGAGCGTCGGGCGCGAGGCGGATTCGGGCAGGCCGGGACATGGCTAACGCGGCTTGCGAACGGGTAGTTCCGCGCCGGGCACATGGTCAGCGGCGAGAATCGACGCGAATTCCTCGCCGGTCGAAATCGTGAGGCGCGTGCCGTCGGGCGACAGCCCGAGGGATTCGGTGACGTATTCCGGGGAAAACCCGGCGACCGGGCGCCCTCCGGCAACGGCGCCGCGCGCCGGATCGAAATCCTGCGCGAAGACGCCGGTGAGACCGGTCCGGTCCTGTCCGACGTAATACACGGTTTTTCCGTTCCGCGCCCATCGGGCGCGTCCGTAGATGATCCCCGGCGCGTCGACCGTGTACGGAACCTCGATCCGGAACGGGGTCTCGCGTCCGGTCGCGATGTCGACGATGTGGACCGTGTTCCGCAGACCCGTCCGGTCCTGCTCGACGTAGAGCACGTACCGGCCGTCCGGCGAGAGATCCGTCCCGACGGCATCCGCCTCGAGGAGCCGGACCGCTCCGGTGCCGTCGGGATGGATCTTCCAGACACCGCGTTTTTCGGCGTTGCCGCTCCAGTAAACGATCCACCGGCCGTCGGACGTCATCGTCGGATTCTCGGCGTCGGCGCCGTCCTGCGTGACCTGGCGGGCTCCTCCTCCGTCGCGATCGGCGACCCAGACCTCGAGATGGCCCGTGCGGTCCGAATCCCAGAGGATGCGCTTGCCGTCCGGCGTGAACGCCGGGTCCCAGTCCTGCGCGATGTCGTCCGTCACCTGGCGGAGGGCGCCGGTCGCGAGATCCATCGCCCACAGATCCAGGTTCCCGCTTCGGTTCGAGGAGAAGAGAACGGCCCGGCCGTCGGGCGAATAAGTCGGCTGGCGGTCGATCGAGCTCCCTTCCGTCAGGAGGCGCTGAGCCGCGGCGGGCGCGCGGCCATCCGCGACCGAGACCTCCCTCAGGTTCTGACGACGCAGCCGCTGCGAAAGGACCAGACGTCCGGACGAAAGAACGTCGCAGCGGGAAATCTCGCCCGCGGATGCGTTGATGGCCGCGAGTCCCGGCGCCCAGAGGACCGGCCTCGAGCGCCCGGAATCGCGGTCGAGGTCGAGAACCCGGCTCTCCGAGCCCGCGATGTCACCCATGATGCTCGCCGACTGGATGTAGAACAGGTGCCGGCCGTTCCCCGACCAGGCGAGGCCGCCGAGCGCGTAGCTCGCTCCCTGATTGCCGAGGGGCGAGCTTCGACCGGTTTCCGGGTCGATCTGCATCAGTTGCCAGGTCTTGGCGTTCCGGTTCAGGTTGCCCCGAGAGAACGCGATCACCCGGCCGTCCGGAGACCACCGCGGCGTGTAGATCTCCATGTCCTCGAGGGTCGCGAGCATCTTCTCTTTTCCGCTCGCGACGTCGTAGATCCCGAACCGGGAGACCGCGCGGATGTCGCGGTGGAGGCGGAAGAACGCGATCTTCGCTCCGTCCGGAGACCACTCGGCCTCGGCCACGTCGTCGAGGAGCTTTCGCGGTTCGCCCCCCACGAGACCCACGCGGTAGAGCGCCTGCCGGGCGCCGACGTCGCGCAGGAAGAGGATCGAGGACCCGTCGGGGGAGAAGCGCGGTCGCCGGTCCGGACCCGCAGTGAGCGGCGCTTCTCCGCCGCCGGCGAGCTGCTTGATCCAGATCCGCGATTTCCCGTCGCGCCAGGACGAGAAGGCCACGAGCTTCCCGTCCGGAGACGCGGCGGGATCGGCGTCGCGGCCGGAGAACGTGAGAGGGTAGACGCGGACCGGATCGACCGCCGGCAGACGCTGGAGCCGCGTCGTGACGGCGGCACCCGCCGCGAGACCGACGACGGCGGCGATCGCGGCGGCGGCCGCGACGCGGCGGGAACCGGAGGCGGGTTTCGCGGCAGCGATGGGTCCCGTCGCGGGCCCGCTCGGCTCCTCGAGCGCGAAGGCAATGTCGCTCGCCGACTGGAACCGCTGCTCGGGCTTCTTCTCGAGGCAGTGCCGGACGACCCGGTCGAGCGCGGGCGGGATCTTACGCCCCGTCTCCGACGCCTCGGGCGGATCTTCGCGGAGAACCGCCGTCATCGTCTCGGCGGCCGTGTCGCGCTGGAACGCCCGCCGGCCGGTGAGCATTTCGAACAGCACGGCGCCGAACGAAAAGATGTCGGAGCGATGGTCGACCGGCTGGGCCTTCACCTGCTCGGGGGACATGTACCCGACGGTTCCCATCACGGTGCCCGGCTCGGTGTAGGCGGAAACGGTCGGGGAATGGGTCTCGTCGACCGTGTCCTTGCGCGCGACCGGCTTCGCGAGGCCGAAGTCGAGGATCTTGACGCGGCCGTCGTGGGTGACGAACACGTTGTCGGGCTTCATGTCCCGGTGGACGATTCCGGCGGCGTGCGCGGCCGCGAGGCCGGCGCAGATCTGCCGCGAGAATTCGATCGTCTTCCGGAGGGACAGCGGTCCGCCCGACAGGATCTCCCGAAGCGTCTCCCCCTGCAGGAG
>DASTIQ010000121.1 GCA_035717485.1 Thermoanaerobaculia bacterium
TTCCCTTCGGGCTTCGGCCCCCGAAGAGACGGGTGCCGGCGGCCAGGCGCTCGAGAAGCGCGGCCGGCCCGATCCGGATTTCCCGCGCGATCCAGTCCGCGCCGCGCTTTTCGGCCCGGATCTCCTCCAGCCGGCCGATCGCGCGGCCGTTCTTCGCCCGGACGCGCCGTCCCAGCGCGAGCTCGAGCCGGATCTCTCCGGGGTCCTCGGGAATCCCGGCGGGCGGCCGCGCGTCCCGCTCGCGCCGCGGCCGGGGCAGGCCGCTCCCGGGCACCCGGGCGACGACCCGCTCGGCGAGCCAGCGCTCCCCCGCGCGGAGGGGCGTGGCCTTCCCGTCGACGTCGAGCTTCAGCTCCAGGCCGATGTCGAGCACTTCCCGGAACGCCACGCGGCAGGAGCGGAGGAGCGGAGTCTTCGCCCGCGCCGCCGCCCGTTCGACCGCTCGGCCCCAGCGGCCGCTGAGGCGCCGGACGAGCGTGCAGAATCCCGCCTCGATCGCCTCGACGCGGCCCGACGAAGCGGAAACGATCAACCCGTCGGCCTTCCCCACCTTTTCCCCGTTTCGATCCGTCAACTGCTTGTCGAGGACGTCCCGGAAGAGATCGATCCGGACCGGCGCGTCGCGGCTCATTCCGTCAGCTCCCGAAGATCTCGAGCGGGATCGCCACGAGCGCCATCGCCGCGCCGAGCACGGTGATCCCGACGACCATCGCGTTCGCGACGGGCCCGTTCGCGTGCCGGCCGACGTAGAGAGGATCGTTCATGATGACGATGAAAGGGAAGACAATGATCGGCTGGACGAGAACCGTCAGCGCCATCGAGATCATCGTCAATCGGATCGGATCGATCCCCGAGGCGATCACGAGCGCCGCCGCCGCGAGCACCGCGGTGTAGACGAGCGCGAATCGCGACTCGCGGTTCGGCCGGACGTCTTCTCCCCAGTTCCAGCCGAGCTGCTGGGCCACCGCGTACGCGAGGTTGAGCGCGATCTCCAGGGCGGCCCCGAAGCATCCGACGCCCAGGATCGCCGCGAAGAGAGGAACTCCCCAGCGCCCGAAGATCGGCACGAGCGTCTGCGCCACCTGGTGGAAGTTGCGGACGTCGACGCCCGGCAGGACGAGCGCCGCGCAGACGAGAACCGCCGCGTTGACCGCGCTGCCGAATCCCATGCCGACGACCGAGACGACCCGGTTGGCGGGAATGTCCCCGGGCTTCCAGTGCTCCTCGACCGCGCCGGAGGCGTAGAAATTGAGGAGGTACGGGCTGACGGTGGCGCCGAGGATGCTCACGGCGAAGAGAGCGTACTTCGCGAACTGCCCCGCCGGAATCCTCGGAACGAGGCCCGCGGCGAGAGCGCCGGCGGACGGATGCATTCGCACGGCGGCGACGACGAAAGCGAGCGAGACGACGCCGAGCAGCGAAACGCCGTTCTCGATCAGGCCGAAGGTGCCCCGCCAGAGAAGGAGCCATGCCGCCAGCGCGAGCGGGAGGATCCACCAGCCGTGCGGAACCGAGGTCGCGATCTCGACCGCGACCGCGGCGCCCCCGAGCTCGGCCGCGAGGACGAGGGTGTCGAGCACGATCTCCGCCGCGAGCGGGAGGGCGGAGAACCGGAAACCGAAGCGCTCCCGGACGGCGTCGGAGACGGTGTGACGGCTCGTCGCCGCGAGCCGGCCGGACATCTCGACGAGCGCGATCAGGCAGATCGTGGCCCCCGCGATCGCCCACAGCAGCCCGAAATGGAACGCCGCGCCCGCCTGGGCGGCGGTCGAGATCGACCCGACCTCCAGGAAACCGGCGATGCTCGTCACGATGCCCAGGGTGATCTTGAGGACGTTCTTCAAGAAGCCTCGCCCGCGCGCCGAGCCGATTCCCGCAGCCACCCCGCGACGAGAGCCATCCCGCAGACGACGAAGACGAGGCCCGCGGGCACCCACATCCACAGACCCGCGAGCTGCTGGTCCGGGAGCGCCCCGGGCCCCCGGCGGGCGTACTCGGGGTACCAGACCGTCGGCGCGATCGTCATCAATGCCCCGAGCAGCGCGCCGTGGAACGCGGTGCCGAAGACGGAGGCGGCCTCGACGCCGGAGCCGCCCGCGCGGCGGGCCGATCCGACGATCGTCGACCAGTAGAGGAGCGCCGCGCCCAGGAAACACGCGTGCTCGAGCGCGTGGACCGTCTCGCTTTCGAGCGCCGCCTGGT
>DASTIQ010000122.1 GCA_035717485.1 Thermoanaerobaculia bacterium
CGAGTAGACGATCGGCTCGGGCCCCGCCGCGCGGGCGGTGAGAAGACGAGCGAAATGATCCGGGGCGAGAACGTCGTCGTCGTCGAGGAACCCGAGCGCTTCTTCCCCGATCCGCTCGAGTCCGGCGTTGGCCGCGTTGGAGCGGCCCGCGGCCTGCGGATGATCGACGCGGACGAGATCGAAATCCGACGCGAACGGCGAAACCACCGCGTCGATCGGCCCTCCCCCGTCGTTGACCACGACGACCGCCCGGGGACGCGCGGTCTGCGCCGAGAGGCTCTGGAGCGCTTCCCGCAGGAGCGCCGGACGGTTGCGGGTTCGGATGACGACGGCCGCCGGGGCGACGCTCCTGTCGCCGGCCGCGATCGCGCCGGGTCCGATTTCCCGTCGGAGCTCCGACAGGGGAAGGACCGCCGCTTCGGGCGCCGACACGACCCGGAACGATTCGGCCGGCCCGCTCCCTTCGAGCGTGAGCGACCGGAAGGCGTTCAGGCCCTCGACCGCGCCGGCGTAGTCCCGGATCGACGCCTGGGAGACGAACCGCGAGACGGCGCGCCGCTTGGCCTCGGCGTGTTCGCCGAGAGGAACGAGGGCATTCGGGAGGATCGGCTGGGTGATCTCGTAGAACGCGATCCGGGTCCACCGCAGCACTCCGTGATCCGCGTCGCCCGGACGCGACGTCGCGACCGCCTCGTACGCCGCTTCCGCGACCGCCCGGTGATCGGGATGGATCTCGCACGGCGACGGGGCGAGGACGAGATCCGGGCGGAAATCGACGATCGCGCTGCGCAGACGGGCCGCGACTTCCTTCCGGCGCGCCGCGAGGGCGCGGTCCGGCAGGTCCCAAAAGACGACGTCGCGGATTCCGAGCTCCCCTGCCGCCTCCCGCGCCTCGCGCCGGCGGGTGTCCGGATCCGCGGACCCGGCGGGCCCCGCCTCCTGGGCCTCCCCGGACGTCAGGACGACCGCGCGGACGGCCTCCGCGGTCCGGGCGAGCCGTGCGAGGAGACCTCCCGCGCCGAAGACGTCGTCGTCGGGATGGGCGGAAAGGGTGAGCACGCGTTCCGCCGCGATCTCCGACGCGGAGTACGGGATCAGCTCGTTTTCCTCCATTCGTCCGCGGGCATTATCCCACGCTGCCGCGGATCCTCGCGGGCGCCGCTCACCGGTCGTCGTAGATCCCGGCAGCGATCTGCGCGCACCGCACGAACTCGGCGGTGACCGCCTCGTCGAAGGGGACCGTCGCGAACGAGAAGCCCGTCTCGGCGGCCCGCGCGCCGCGGCGGCGAGCCGCGTCGCGCCCCGCGATCGCGGAAAGGGGACCGTCCGGAGTTTCCCAGAAGACGAGGCGGCGCGCGCCCAGGGCGGCGGCCTCCGCCGAGAGGGCCTCGAAGAGCCGAAGCGCGCCCGAGGCGTCCGCGACGGCCGCCTCCACGACGAGCGCCTCCTCGGCGAGCACGGAGAGGACGCCGCAGGCGGCGTCGCCGCCGGTCCCCTCGACGGTCACGAACCGGTACCAGCGGTCGGGACGCGCGTGATAACGCCAGTTGATGCGCCGCCGGTCCCGGAGGAGCCCGGCCGGGAGCGCCGCGCGGCATCGGTCCCACAGCGCATCGTACGAAGCCTCGACCCATTCCGACCCGATTCCGGAACCGGTGAGACCGCCCTCGAGTTCGTATTCGATCGTCCGCACGGGGAACTCCGCCCGGTATCCGAGCAGCCGGGCTCCGGCGGCGAGCGCCCGCGCATTGGGAAAACCGAAGACGAAGGGCACGCCGCGAGACTTCAGGACGTCGAAGAGCGCGTCCGCCATCGAGCGAAAGGCGTTCCGGCGGCCTCCGAGATGCCGGATCGAAGGCTCCGTCGCCACGTCTCCGACCGAGACGATCGTCGACTCCCGCCCTCCGATCACGGCGCGAAGCGGCCACCCTCCGTAGTGCCCGACGATCCGGCCGTCGAGCTCGGCCACCGTGGCGATCCACCCGTCCGGGTTCTCCGGGTATTTCCACCGCCACTCTTCCGCGGTCATCGCGCGCCCGAACGTGCGGCCGAAGAGCTCGCGAATTCCGGGGGAATCCTCCTCCGTGGCGACGCGCACGGTGAAGCTCACGCGACGGCCCTCCCGAGCGGCCCGGGGCGGCCGTCGCCGGTCCGGAACGTCCGGACATACATCGTCCCGCCGAGGGCCCGCGCGACCTCCCCGACGTCGACGGACGAAGAGAGCGAAACCCCCGCGAACGGGAGGAGCGACGGGATCGGCGAGAACGCCAGGGCGCTTCCGTCCGCGCGCGCGGCCTCCGGCCCCACGGGCGGCGCCTCCGGCGCGGAACGGCGGAGAACGGACTCCGTTCCCTCCAGGACCGCCCGGCCGAGCCGGCCGTATCGGCGCGAACGATATCGCCGCCGGGAGAGGGCGCGGCGCTCTTCCGTTTCGGGGTTGCGCCGCGAGGAGGTGCCGGGAAAATGGAGGGCCCGGGCTTCCGCGACGACGCGAAGCGCGCGTCCCGACTCCCGAAGACGGTCCTCCCATTCCGTCTCTTCGTATTCGAACGGAAAACCTTCGTCGAACCGGCCGACCCGATCGACGACGTCGCGCCGCGTGACGAGCACGGATCCGACGAGATAGTCGGCGTCGCCTCCTTCCGTCCAGAGGCGCCACTGCCGGCGCGCATGCCGCGCGAATCGGGCGTCGGCGCCGGGCCGGAACGCGCCCGCCAGATCCCGTAGGAAACCGGATCCGTACCCGGTCGGCAGGAAGACGCGGCAGGCGCGATCGGCGAACTGGATCGGAGCCGCCGCTCCCACCCGCGGGGAGCCCGCCGCCTCGATCAGGGGGCGCAGCGCGCCCGGATCGAGCTCGGTATCGGCGTTGCAGAAGAGAAGGAAACCGCCGCGGGATTCCGAGATTCCGGCGTTGACGCCGCCCGAATAGCCGCGGTTCTCGATCGGAAGGAAGCGGTCGGCGGAAACGCCCCGCAGGCGTGAGACTTCCTCGGGGCCCGACCCGCAATCGACGACCACGACCTCGCCCTCGACGCCTCCGTGCTCGAAAGCGGCCCGGAGCGCCGCCACGCACGCCGACGCCTCGACCGCGGAGCGGTGCGAGACGACGATCGCCGACAGCTCGGGGCCGGAGATCATTTCCGCGCCTCGCGTTCTTCCCGTATCGCTTCCGCGAAGATCGCCTCCAGCCGGTCGGCGACGTCGCTCGTCCGGAACGCGGCGGCGCGGGCGGGCCCCCGATGCGCCAGGCGTTCCCGTTCGGGGCGATCGCGCAGGAGCTTCGCGACCGCCTCGGCGATCGCCGCGACGTCGCCCGGGGGGAAGAAGACCGCGGCGTCGCCCGCGGAGAAGCGATGCGCCGGCGTGTCGGAGAGCGCTGCCGGAAGGGACGACGCGAGCGCTTCCAGGGCGGGCAGGTCGAACCCGTCCTCCACGTGCGAGGGGCCGAGGAACACGTCCGCCCGCCGGTACAGAAACGGCATGCGATCGACGGCCACGGCCCGGTGGTATTCGTCGGTCGCTCCGAGATCCCGCTCCCATCGGGAGACGGGTTCGGGCGAGACGCGGAGAATCCGGAAGATTTCACCGCGGGCGCGCAGATCCACGAGCGCCGCGAGGCCGTCCCGCACTCCCTTCACGTCCCCTTCGTCGATCCCGGGCAGGAGAACCGAGAGAGGCTCCCGAGCCGGCCGTGGAGGAGAGGCGAACGCCGCCGCGTCGAACGCCTGCCCGATCACCTCCGCCTCGCCATGGCCGTTCTCGCGCAGGACCTCCCGGAGCCGCGGCGTCAGGGCGAGCTTCCGCGTCGGGAGCCGGTACGCCGCGACGATCCGGTCGCGAACGTTCGCGTAACCGCCGAAAGACGCCTCGTAGCCCTGGCACAGGTGGAACACGCGGCCGGCGGCGTGCGCGACGGCGGGCTCGACCGTCGTCCAGAACGTCGCGACGGCGACGTCGCTCTCGGGCAGGGCGCGGGACGTTCCGAAAGCCGACTCCTCGTACGCCGCCCTCCCGCGGGGAAACCAGGAGGGCGGCGGCTCGGGGCAGACGACCGTCACGCGGTGGCCGCGGCTCGCGAGCTCCTCGGCCTGCTGGAGGACGACCTTGGTTCCCCCCGAGAGGACGCTCGAAGCGAGGAGATAGACGATCCTCACCGCGGCCCTCGATACCGGGCCGTCGCGATCCACTGGATCGCTCCGAGAGCGAGCGGTTCGCT
>DASTIQ010000123.1 GCA_035717485.1 Thermoanaerobaculia bacterium
GGTGCCGGGTGCGAAGAAGGATACGTTCTCGACCGGACACATCGTCATGGACCGCCCGCCGGAGCGCGTCGCCTGGCGCGGCATCCGAATCACGCCCCGGACCGTCGCGGTGCGCCTCGGCAATTTCCTTTGGGCGATCCCGCCCCTGGTCGGGGCGCTTCTTCTCTTCGACCGCTTCGACCCGGCGCGACGCCGCCTTCACAAGCGGCGCCCGAAGGCCGGTGCCCCGGTCGTCCAGGCCGAGACTGCTTCGGTGCCGAGCGCTCCCGCGCCCGCGAGCTTCCATGCGCATCCCCGACCATCCGCGGCCCGCTCGATCGCCGCGGAAGCCTTGCTCGTGTGGCAATCCGCTCCGGCGGCGAAGTGGCTGCTGGCGGCAGCGGCCCTCGCATCGCTCGCCGTTCCGGCGGCGACGCTGACCGGAATCGCGGCGGCATGGCTCGTGCTGATCGTCCCGATCGTCGCCGAAACGGCCGCGCGCGAAGAGCTCTCCGGAACGGCCGGCCTCGTCTTCTCGCAACCCGGAATCCCTCGCTCCGCCGCGCTCTGGAAGGCCGCGTCGCTCGCCCTGTTCCTCGAAGCTGCCGGACTCCCCCTGTTCGTCCGGTTCTTCCTGCTCTCCCCCGCCCGCGCCTTCGCGTGGATCTCCGGTCTGCTCTTCGTCGCCGGGTTCGCCGCGGGCGCCGGGTGGCTCACGCGCGGCGGCAAGCTGTTTTCCGGGATCTTCCTTGCGCTCTGGTACGCGGCTCTCTCGGGCGTCCGGGACACGGACTTCTGCGGCATCGCGGGCGGCGCGACCGGCGCGCTCGCGCGCGCGGCATACCTGTCGCTCGGAGCTGCCTTCGTCGCGGCCGCGATGCTGCGGGAGCGCCGCGCCACCCGAGGATAAGCGTTCGCCGCGGCGCGGCGCCGCTCACGTGGCCGGCCGGAGAGAGGACGCGCCGGATCTCTCCTTCCGTTCTTCCCAGGCCGCGCGCACGAATCCTCCCGCGACGGTCGCCGCCATCAGCCCGGCCGCGCTCATGACGCCGAACCAGAGCGGCTCGTGGCGCTTCCGGAAGAAGAGGACCGTCGTGGAATCCGCGAGAAGGAAGATCAGCACCGACGCCGCATGGGCGACGGGTCGTCGTCCCCCGACCCACGCGGCGATCCAGCCGCCCGCGATTCCCGCGGCGAGAATTCCGAGCGTCCCGAACACGAGGTGCGACGGCGGCGACTTCAGATTGATCCCATGCGCCAGGCGAAAGACGATCGTCGTTCCGACCGCGATGGCGGCGTAACCCACGATCGCGGCCAGGACGCTCCGCAGGATTCGCGCGGTCCTCGGCATCGGTCTCCTCCTTCGGCGCGATGATCGGGGGCCCGCGCGGCCGTGTCTTGTACGAACGGAGCGGCTTTGTACCTAGGCGCGTCGAGACCGGCGGAATTCGCCCGGCGTCGCGCCATGGTGCTTCTTGAAAGCGCGGGAGAAATGCGCCTGATCGAAAAAGCCGCAGACGACCGCGATCTCCGCGATGGGCGCGTCCGAATTCGCGAGGAGAGCGCGGGAGCGCGCCATGCGAACGCGGCGGAGATACTCGCCGGCCGAACAACGGAAGTGCCGCCGGAATGCGGCGGCGAGGCGAACCGGCGGAACCCCGACGATCGCGGCGAGCCGCGAAAGCCGCAGGTCCTCCGACGCGCGTCGACGAAGGACCCCGGCCGCCTCGGCCAGCCACGCCGGTTCGACGCCCTCGCGCGGCGATCCGCGCCCGAGTCGCGACACCTCGGCGGCGAGACAGTGAACCAGGCCGGCGATCGCCGTCGCCGACTCCGGGTCGCCGCGCCGGGCTTCGAGGTCGAAGGCCCTGGCGAGCGGCTCGGATGTCGCGGCGGCCCGATAGAACGGCGTATCCCGCAGGATCCCCGGAAGGAGCGCCTCCGCGGCGGTTCCGTCCAGCTCGATCAGCATTCCGTGCACTTCGGCGTTTCCGAACGCGTTCGAATGGCTCTCGCCGGCGGGGCGGAAGAGCACGGACCCGGGCCCGAGGGCATGTTCGCGCCCGCGTGCCGACTCTGAATATTCCCCTTCGAGCACGAGATGAAGCTGCGCCCGATCGTGGCGATGGGGAGCGAGCACGCCCGAGGCGGCGGGGATCGAGACCTCCCAGACCCCATAGCCGGCGCGCTCGAGAACGCGCCGCGCCCGGCCGACATTGACGGCCGCCTTCATCGGACGTTCCCCGCGGGCGCGAGCAGCTTCTCGGTCTCGGCGATCTTCGCCTCGATCTTGCCGCGTTCCGGCCAGTGCGGGAGCGCCGATCGGTAATGCTCGATGGCCCGGCGCGCCGAGTCGCCGGTCCCTCCCTTTCCCCGCTCCCGGAGGTATCGCGCGTGCGCCGCGAGCACGTCGCCGAACGCGACGTGGAGGGATGGCGAATCGTCGCCCGCGCGGGCACAGACGTCGAAGGCCTCGACGGCGCCGGAAAACGAAGCCTCCGCGTCGCCGCCGTGGGCCGCCTCCCAGAGCGCCCGCTGGAAGAACGCCTGGGCGAGGCTCTCGCGGGGAAACGTCCAGGCGGAATCGAGCGCCAGCGCCCTGCGCTCGTTCTCGATCGCGACATCGAAGTCCTTCCGCGGGTCGTCGCCCCGGCGCGCGGCGTCCCTCCCGAGATCGAAGAATCCGAGCCCCCGCGTCAGCCACGCGTACGCGAAGTTCGGGTCGATCGCGAGCGCGCGGTCGAAGCTCGCGATCGCATTCCGCAGGAGCGGCCGGGGATCCCCGCCCCGGAACATCGTGACGCGCGCGAGGTAGCCGTACGCGATCCCCATGGAGTTGTCCGATTCGGCCCAGCGCGGACGAAGACGCTGCGCGGCCGCGCTCGCCTCGATCGAACGCTGGAGCGCGGCGGAGGGATCCTGTCCCCGGGCGAGCTGGTGCTGTCCCCACTGCCACTCGGCGAAGGCGAGCTGGTGGAACGCGCCGGCGTCCGCCGGGTCGACGCGCCGCGCCTTCCCGCAGGAATCGACCGCCCTTCCGTACGCGTCGGCGGGGTCCTGCTCGAGATCGTTCTCGACGTACATGATTTCCGCCCACGCCGAGCACTCCGCCTCGTAGGCCGACGCCGCGCTGCGCCCGATCGCCGATGCCTCGGCGTAGAGTCCCGCCGCCTCCCGGAGCTTCGCCATCGCCTGCGGGTACTCCGCGCGCTCGCGGTGCCGATGGCCCTCGGCGAGAGCCACGTCTCCCTCGAGAACCGCCGCCTCGTGCAGCCACGGAAGACGCTCGAGCGCCCGCCGCGCGAGCTTGACGGCGTCGTCGGGACGCCCCTCGTAGCGGGCGATCAGCGCCTCCGCGTATTCGGGCGCCGCCGTCGCCGACGCGCGCCCGCGGCGAAGCGCCTCGAGCGCGGGCACGACGTAGGCGCCGTGGAGCTCGCGCCGCTTCCGCTCCCGGATCGACTTTTCGCCGATCCGGTCGGCGTCGCGGAGCTCTTCCGCGTAGATCCGGGAAAGAGCGAGCCCTCGCGCGTAGGCCGCGTCCGGGCTCTCCTCTCCGAGAGAGGCGGCCGCATCGAGGCGCGCCCGAGCGGAGCGCGGATCACCGAGCGCGAGGTCGCCCCGCGCCAGAGCGAAGAGTCCGGCCGCCCGGATCTCGCGCGGCTCTCCCTCGATTCGCGTGCCCATCCGTTCCATCATCGCGGCGACGAGCTTCCGTTCCCGCCGGATGTCGTGGATCGGGCTCTGCTCGGCCGCGCGCATCAGCCACTCGATCTTCTCGGCCTCCTGGCCGAGATCCCGGGAAAAACGCTCCCGCGCGGACGCCTGCAGACGCGTGCGCAGCGCGAACGCTCCCGCCGCCGCGAGGAGCACCGCCGCGGCGCCGCCGACCGCGACGATGGCACGGTGCTTCCGCGCCTTCTTCCGAAGACGGTAGATCGCCGACGCGCCCCGGGCGCGGATCGGCTCGCCGGCGAGGTAAAGGGATAGGTCCTCGGAGAGCTCGCGCGCCGAGGGATAGCGCATCGCGGGGTCCTTCTCGAGGCATTTCATGACGATGGTGGCGAGGTCCGGCGGCACGCCGGGAACGACGGAGGCGAGCGGCGCCGGATCCTCCTGCACGACCTTCGTCAGGACGTCGAACGTGCTCTCGCCCTCGAACGGCGGGCGGCCGGCGAGGATCGCGTAGAGCGTCGCTCCGAGGCTGTACACGTCCGAGCGGCGGTCGACCGCCTGGCGATCCCCCCGGGCCTGCTCGGGGGACATGAAGGACGGCGTTCCCGCGAGGCTCCCCGTCATCGTCAGGCCGCCCTCTTCCACGTCCCGAGCCAGGCCGAAATCGACGACGAAGGCGTGCACTCCCCCCGCTTCCGTCCGTTCGACGATGATGTTGGCGGGCTTCAGGTCCCGGTGGATGATGCCGATGCGATGGGCCGCCTGGAGCGCCGCCGCGACGTCGCGCATGATCAGGACCTTCTGCTCGAGCGTCAGCGAGCGTTCCTCCGCGCCGAGCGAGCGTCCGCGCAGGAACTGCATCGCGATGAAGGGCTGGCCCCCGGATTCACCCGCCTGGAAGACGCGGCAGACGTTCTCGTGCTCGATGCGCGCCTGGGCGCGCGCTTCCTGCAGGAACCGCGCGATCAAGTCCGCGTCGTCGCCGCGGATGCACTTGAGCGCGACGGTCCGGCCGAGTTGCCGGTCGACCGCCTCGAAGACGCGCCCCATCCCCCCCTCGCCGATGAACCCCACGATCTCGTAATTCGGGAGCACGGGAGGACGGATATGAGCCGGGATCGGGCCGGGGGCCGCCGACGAAATTTCGGTAGGCGATTCGCTCGGAGACGCGGACTTCGATTCCGCGGGCGCCGCGCCGACCTCCGTGACTTCTTCGTCGCCTTCGGACATCGTCCCCCCGCGTCCAGGCGCGCCGGTTTGGATTGCCGGGATCTTACGTCAACGGTCTCCGCCGGGCACCGGCGCCGGGGCTTCACGAGCAACAGACGGCGGTTTGGGGCGAGAACGCGCCGAGCCGGACGTCGATCTTCTCAGAATCGACCGATCTTTCCGGAGCCGATGAAAGTCACCCAGAAACCGATCCCGTCGCTGCAGACGCCATACGGTGCGCTGACGCCGGGCGTCGAAGGATTCCCGATGATGGTGAGATCCGCCGCCTTGAAGAGCGAAAGACCGCCGTTGTTGTTCGTCACGAGTATTCTCTGCCCGTCGAACGCCGCCGCCTGCGGACTGCTCAGGCCGTTCGCATCGCCGTTTCCGGCCGAGAACGTCTTCAAGACGGTCCCGTCGGCTGCGCGGACGACTGTCAGGGAATCGCTCAGACTGTTCGGCACCCAGATGTTGTGGCCGTCGAAGGCCGGAAACAGCGGACCGCTCCCCACGGTGACGGTCTGGAGAATCACGCCGGCGGAGCTCAGCTTGACGACCTTCCCCGCCGAATAGTCCGTCACCCAGACGTTGTTGCCGTCGAAGAGGATGCCGGCGGGCGCGCTGAGTCCCGAGCCCGCCGGCGCGACGATCCAGGGCGTCGAGGTTCCGGGAGTGACGATGGAGACGCTGCCCCCCGTCGCGGTGTTGAAATTCGCCGTCCAGATCCTGTCGCCGTCAAACGTGATCCCGAGAGGGTTGGTTCCGAGAGTGCTGGCGACCACGGTGACGGCCCCGGGCGAGCCATCCGGACTGATCATGTACAGCTTTCCCGGATCGGTTTCTCCCGTGATGAACACCTTTCCCATCGCGATCAGAACGCCGGCCGCTTTCGACGCGCCCGTCCACGTTCCCAGGTTCTTCCCGTCGCTCGCCCGCACCCGCGACACGGTGCCGTCGCCGTTGGCCACCCAGACGTCCGCTCCGTCGCTCTTGAGAAGGACAGGATCCGTCCCGACGCTCGTGGCCCCGAGACCGGCCAGGTCGTAGTGCGGGGTCTGGTTCCATCTCTGGTTCAACGCGGCCCGCCGGCTTCCGCGCAGGAGTGACTGGTCGAGCGTCCGCGTGATGAAGGCCGCCATCTGGTCGCGTGGCACGTTGCCGGCCGGCCCGTAGGTGGTCGCCGAGGTCCCGTTCGTGAGCCCCGAGAAATACGCTTCGGCAATCTCCGCGCAGAACGTCGTCTCGGAGCCGAGGTCCGTGAACGGGAGACCGAAACCGCTACAGACGGCGAGCGCCCGCCATGCCGTGCCCGCGAACACGAGCGCCATCGTCACACCTGCCAGGAGCATCGCGAGCCTTCGAAATCCGTCCTTCATGCCAACTTTCTCCTTTGCTCCGGCGCCCGGTCAGAACCGCCCGACTTTTCCCGTGCCGGGGGAAGCAGTATTCGGGAACGTCACCCAGAAACTGATCCCGTCGCTGCACACCCCGAAAGGCTGGATGCCCGGCGTCGCCACGTTTCCGATGACGCTCAGATCCGCGGCCTTGAAGAGAGAGAAGCCGAAGACGTTGGAGTCGCTCACGAGGATCCTCTGACCGTCGAACGCCGCCTGGTTCGGCCGGCTCAATCCGTTCTGGTTTCCGTTTGCGGCGGAGAAGGTCTTGAGCACCGTTCCGTCGGAAGCCCGCACCACCGTCAGGGAATCCGCGCCCCAGTTCGGCACCCAGAGGTTGTGACCATCGAATGCGGGATTCGCGGGCTCCGTCCCCACCGTGACGGTCTGCAGGATCGCCCCGTTCGCATCGAGCTTGAAGAGCTTCGCCGCCCCGAAGTCGGCCACCCAGATGTGGCTTCCGTCGAAGATGATCCCCGAGAGCTCCGAGAATCCGGTCGTGACCGTGGCGACGCTCCACGTGCCGGGCGTGACGATCGAGACGCCGCTCGGCTGACCTCCTCCGCCCGAGCTCGCCGTCCAGATCTTGCTGCCGTCGAAGGCGATGCCGCAGGGGAAGCTCGCGAGTGCGCTGGTGACCGGGATGACCGGACCCGCCGGAGCTGCCGGATCGATCATGTAGAGCTTGCCGGGTTGAGGCTGGTTCATGCCGTTGGGGGGAATGTCTCCGGTGACGAAAACCCTCCCGAGGGCGATGAGGACGCCGCATGCGCTGGTGGCTCCCGTCCAATCCTCGAGCTTCGTCCCGTCGCTCCCCCGGACGCGCGACACCGTGCCGCCGTTTCGGTTGGCCACCCAGACGTCCGCCCCGTCACTCTTGAGAAGAATGGGGATGTCGCCGACGCTCGTCAGGCCGAGGCTCGCCTTGTCGTAGTGCGGCGTCTGCGTCCACCACTGGTCGAGGGCCGCCCGGGGGCTTCCCCGCAGCAGCGACTGGTCGAGGGTGCGCGTGATGAAGGCCGCCATCTGGTCTCGCGGGACGTTGCCGGTCGGGTCGTAAGTCGTCGCCGAGGTCCCGTTCGTGAGCCCGGAGAAATACGCCTCGGCGATCGCGGCGCAGAACGTCGTCTCCGAGCCGAGGTCCGTGAACGGCAGACCGAAGCCGCTGCAGCTCGCCAGCACCCGCACGCCGAACCCGGCGAAAAGGAATGCCATCGACACGACCGCCAGGGGCATCGCGAGTTTTCGAAGTCCGACCTTCACGCCCGCTTCCTCCTTCCCTCGACGCATGATCAGAAACGGCCGATCTTTCCGGAAGCGTTGAACGCCGCCCAGAAGTTCACGCCGTCGGAGCACGCGCCGAACGGCGTGCTCACGCCGCTCGGTGAGGAATTTCCGATGACGCTCAGGTCGGCGGCCTTGAAGAGCGAGAATCCGGCGGAATTCAGAACGAGGATCCGCTGCCCGTCGAAAACCGCCTGGAGAGGCTGGGACAGTCCGTTCTGGTTCCCGTGCCCCGCCGAGAAGGTCTTGAGGAC
Source organism: Thermoanaerobaculia bacterium (assembly GCA_035717485.1). Classification (NCBI taxonomy): domain Bacteria; kingdom Pseudomonadati; phylum Acidobacteriota; class Thermoanaerobaculia; species Thermoanaerobaculia bacterium. The sequence goes on from DASTIQ010000123.1 coordinate 7,796, forward strand.
GGCTCCGTCGCTCGCCCGAACGACCGTCACGGAATCGTCGTTGTGGTTCGGGACCCAGAAGTTGTGACCATCGAACGCCGGATACGTGGGCTCGTGCCCCACGGCAACCGTCTGCACGATCGCCGCGTTCGAGTCGAGCTTCAGGAACGTGTTGGCCGCGAGATCCGTCACCCACATCCCGGTGCCGTCGAAGACGATGCCGTACGGCGACGTGAAGCCGTTCGTCACGGTGGTCACGCTCCATGGCGTCGACGATCCCGGCGTGACGATGGAGATGCCGCCCCCCGGGTTCGCCTGGTGGGCGATCCAGATCTTGTCGCCGTCGAAGGCGATCCCCGACGCTTCCGCCAGGAGGGTGTTCGCCGCCGTCGTCGCCGCCCCCGCCGCCTGGCTCGGATCGATCTCGTAGAGATGCCCCCCGAACCCGGTGACGAAGACGCGGCCCATCGCCGCGATGATTCCGAACGGGCTCGTCATTCCGGTCCAGGTTTCCAGGTTCTTGCCGTCGCTCGCCCGGACGCGGGAGACCGTTCCCCCCTCGGAGTTGGTCACCCACACGTCCGCTCCGTCGCACGCGAGACGACTCGGGGCCATCCCCACGCTGGTCAAAGCGAGCCCGGAGGGGAAGAGCGGTGCCGGCGTCCACCACTGGTCGAGCGCCGCCCGCCGGTTTCCCCGCAGGAGCGACTGGTCGAGCGTGCGCGTGATGAAAGCCGCCATCTGGTCGCGCGGCACGAGGGTGGACGGGCTGTACGTCGTCGCCGTCGTCCCGTTCGTCAGGCCCGAGAAATACGCTTCGGCGATCGCCGCGCAGAACGTCGTCTCCGAGCCGAGATCCGTGAAAGGGAGACCGAGATCGCTGCAACTGGCGAGGAGCCGCGCCCCGGCTCCGGCGAACAGGACCGCCGCCGCCAGACCCGCCGCGAGCATCCCCACCCTCCGGATTTTGTTCATGGCCCCTTCCCCCTCCGAATCCGGTCGGCCGCCGACTCCGCGCTTCCCGCCCTCGGGCGTTTGTCCCAAGAGTGTCTCCAAACACCTCGAAATCTCACCCGGACGGGCCCTCTCCTGCTCCTTTCGCAAAAAGCGAGCGGAACGGCGGACGGTGAGAAGGGGTTTTGAAGGGTCTCGCGGCGGGCGGCGCGTCGCCGTGCCGTGCGGGCGTCAGAGGCGACCGCCCGCGGGTCGCGAGCCCCGCGCCGCCAGGAGAATCCGGCCTCGTTGGATCGCTGTCGGAACCGGACGAGCGCTCCGGCCTCCGTCAGCGCCGACCGCTCAGCACTCGCGCGGGGAGGAAGAAGAGCGCCCGGAGGAAGGCGAGCACGCCTTCGACCGCGACCCCGACGATCCGGAAGGGGAGGAGCAGCAGCCAGACGAACGGATAGAGGACGAGCGCCAGGAGCGCCACGGGCCAGCAGACCACGAGGAGCAGGAGCCAGAGGAGAACTTTCACACGGCGAGATACGGAAATCGCACCGAAGAGTTCTTCGGCGGAGCTACGATCGCGCCCGGAGGTCCGCCGTGAGGCTCACGAATATCGCCCTCGCGCTCTTCGTTCTCGCCCCCGCCCTGCCGCTCGGGGCGACCGAGGACTCCGGCATCGCGGCGCTGCTCGAGAAGCAGACCCAGGAGCTCTTCGATGCGGTCTCGGCGGGAGATGCGAAGGTCTGGGATAAGTACCTCGATCCGGACGTGCGGTACACCGACGAGAACGGAACCGTCTCGACGAAGAAGGAGATGGTCGAGGGCACGAAGCCGCTTCCGGCCGGCGTATCCGGAACGATCCGGGTCACCGATTTCCACGCCGCCGTCCATGGCGACGTCGCCGTGGCGACGCACGTCGAAGACGAGAACGAGGACTACCACGGCCACGCTCTCCGCTGCCAGTACCGGACGACCGACACATGGCGGAAGACTTCCGGCGGCTGGCGCCTCGTCGCCGGCCAGGTGCTCGCGCTAAGAACCGACCCGCCCTCCGTGCCGCTGTCCGAGGCCCGGCGCCGGGAGTATTCGGGCACGTACGGACTCGCGCCCGGAATCGATTACGAGATCCGCCCGAAAGGGGAAAGGCTCGAGGGACGGCAGACGGGCCGTCCCTGGGAGGAGATCCGCGCGGAGGCGCCCGACGTGCTCTTCGTCCCGGGCAAGCCGAGGTATCGGAAGATCTTCCGGCGCGATGCGGCGGGAAGGATCACGGGGTTCGCCGAACGGCGGGAGGCGTGGGACATCCTGTGGACGAAGAGGTGACGCCGCGGCGTGGGATCAGCCCGGAATGAACGCGTACAGGCGCGGGCGCCACAGCACCGAGAATGACCCCTTCGACCGCGCCTCCCGGCCGTAAGCGCTCGCGATCACCCCGTCACGCACGAGCTCGCGGGTGGTCGCTCCGAAGATCTCGTGCCAGACCTGGGTGAAGACTTCCTCGAACGAGAGGCCCGCTCGGATCGCGGTGAGCCCCGCGAGCTCGCGTCGGATCCCCGCCGCGTGGGACTCGAGCCAGGGGCGCATGACGTTTCGGCTCGTCGCCAGGAGCTTCTCGACCATCTCCCGGTCGGAATCGTCGAGGACGGGAACCGTCAGCCGGTACAGGCCCTTCCGGTCCGACGCGACGTACCCGATCTCCTCGAGGAGCGCCAGCAGCGGTCCGGGATCGTTCCCGGTGATGCCGGCGATCGTCCCGGCCGGGAGTGGTGATTTCCTCAGCGCGAAGAGGACGTCGGCGGCCGCGCGAAGCACGTTTCCTCCGAGGACGCCGTGGAACTTCTCCCCCATCTCCTCGGTGTCCCGAAGTCCCACGCGCTCCGCGGCGGATCGGACGGAAGGCGCGAGCTCGCCGGCGGAGAGAAACGCGAGGTCGGGAAAATTCATGCGCGGATCGCTCTCGGGATCGCCGAACGACGAGAACGAGAATGCCCGGGGCGCCGCGACGCCGGCTCCCTCCAGCGGATACGTCGAGCTCCCCCAGTAGAACTCGCGGTAGTCGCGGCCGGGGACGTCCTCGGAGGCCCAGAAGCTGTACCGGAAGTCCTTCCCTTCGACCAGCCGCGGCCGGCGGAGCCCCATCTCGCGCGTCAGAGCGAGACCGTCCCAGTTGAGGCTGAAGCCGGCGAGAAGCACGAAGGCGAGTTCGTCGCGCGGGACTCCCGTCGCGGGGTATCCGCGCAGGATGCGGTCGAATTCGCGCTTCCGTCCGCGGTAGGCCGCCGCGAGATCCGCCGCGGCGCGATCGGCGACCGCGTAAATCGCCTTCATGTCCTCCGCGGTGAAATACGCGAACCCGATCGCGAACCGATCTTCGTCCCGGCGCAGGAGCCCGACGCGCTGGAGATCCTCGACGGACGCGCCGCTTCCCTTCAGCAGCGCGTCGACCTCGACGGACGGAACGCTCCCCGATTCGAGCCGCCCGAGGAGCGCGCGAACGGCCGGCTTCTCGAAGTACGTCCGCGCGCGGTCGGAGTCCCGCGGAGGGATCGTGCCGGCGTATCCGGAGAGGAATTTCCGGTCGGACGCGGAGGCGACCGACGTCACGGTCGCCAGGAGGAGAAGGGCCCCCCCGCGCCGGGCCCCCTCGGGGATGCGGAATACGCTCATCTTTCGTCCTCCCGTCGCCGCTTCTCCGAAGAGACGAAAACCGCGGACGGATGTTCCCGGCAATTTGAACGAGCGTAGACTGACGGCGTGAAAGGGGGCATCGGCCTCGCTGCCGCGCTCGTTCTCGCCGCCTTCCCCGTGCTGGCCGACGATCCCGCGGGCCGTTTCCAGGAGACCGTCTCTTCCGAGAAGGTCGTCGTCGACGTCCACGTGATCGACTATGCCGGCAACCCTCTCACCGGCCTTTCCGCATCGGACTTCGCGCTGCGGGTGGACGGCTCGTCGGTTCCGGTCGAATCGGTCGAGTGGGTGTCGACGGCGGGAGCGCCCGTTCCGGCGCCGGGCTCCGCCGCCGAGGAGCCTCCCGGCGCCCGGCTCGGAGCCATTCCCGGACGGCTCATCGTGATCTTCTTCCAGACCGACTACGAGGAATCGCGGATCACCGGCCAGATGCGCATGATCCGCGAGGCCCACGCCTTCCTCGACACCTGTTCGCCGGACGACCGCATCGCGGTCCTGTCGTTCGATTCGCACCTGAAACTCCGCCAGGACTTCACCGGCGACCACCAGAAACTGCGGCACGCGATCGACCGGACGCTCTATTTCGATCGCGTCGACCCTCCGCCCCCCGGAGCCTTCCCCTCGCTCGCGGCGTCGCTCGATTTCCGCATGGCGGGCAGGGCGACGCTCCCGGAACACGCGCTCCGTGTCATCGGGCAGGCGCTCGAAGCGCTTCCCGGATCGAAATCGCTGCTCTTCTTCGGCTGGGGGATCGGGAATTTCGACTCGAAGATGGGGCTGATCCTCGATCACAACTACGGCTGGGCTCGCGCCGCCCTGGCTCGATCGCATACTTCGGTCTTCGCCCTCGACGTCACGTCGGCCGATTTCCATTCCATGGCCGCCGGCCTGAAGGAGCTCGCCGAAGACACCGGCGGGCTGTACGTCAAGACGAACCGCCTCCCGAAGCTCGCGATGGACAAAGTGACCCGCGCGATCACCGGCTACTACGTCCTCACGTTCGCGAGACCGAACTTCCGGCGCGGACGCCACGCGATGGCGATCCGGGTCCAGGGTCACGGGCGGCCGTGGGTTCTTGCCCGCCCCGACTACAGCGATTAGAGAAGCGGGGCCCGCCGATCAGGAAGACCGGTTCAGGCGAAGGATCCCGACGGCGGCGACGGAGGCGGCCAGAAGCGCGAGCGCCGGCCACTCGATCACCGGAACGCTCACGGGAGGGACCGGGGGCGTCGTCTGGAGAAAGATCTCGTCGAAGTTGACCGCGAAGGCGTTTCCCGCGCCCGAGTTGTTCTGGATCTCGCCGATCACGAGCACGCTTCCCGCTCCGCCGGGCGCGGCCTGATTTCCCTGGAGAAAGTGCCAGACGTCGGTGGCATCGGTGGGAGTGATCGCGATCGGGGTCGAGTCGTTCGTGATGAAGCCGGTGCAGGTCGTGCTCGAGTACCACTGGATCGCGATCGATCCTCCTCCCGTTCCGGTCTGGTTTCCGGGGATCAGGACCTTGCCGCCGAAGAAGTAGGTCGTCCCGGGAACGATCCCCGCGATGCACTGGGTGAGACCGTTCGCGTTCCCGTAAGCGGCGTTGTTCGGGAGCGTGAAGCTCCCGAGCGCCGATCCGGTCCCGTCCGCAGTCGCGCTGTGGAGCCCGTCGAAGGTCGCGAAGCTCGACGTCCAGGTCGCGAGCGATCCGGCGAAATCGGCGTTGGACACCAGGTTGACTCCGCCGGCGGACGAGATTCGGGAAAGGCAGACGAGAGCGGCGGCGGCGACCCCGAAGATCTTCATGGGACCTCCCGCGAGATCTGCCGCTAAGTATAGCGCCCGACCGGCGGTAAGATCCGCTCGGGATAGCGCCCTGAGACTCTCGCCCGGAACCCGGCTCGGCACTTACGAGATCATCGCTCCCCTCGGCTCCGGAGGGATGGGCGAGGTGTACCGCGCCCGTGACTCGAAACTCCAGCGCGAAGTCGCCGTCAAGGTTCTGCCGGAATCGATCGCCGGGGATCGCGACGCTCTCGCGCGATTCGAGCGCGAGGCGCACGCGGTCGCGGCCCTGAACCACCCGAACATCCTCTCGATATTCGACTTCGGCTCGCACGAAGGCACCGCCTACGCCGTGACGGAGCTCCTCGAAGGGAGGACGCTCCGCGAGAAGCTCGATGCCGGCCCCTTCCCGCCGAGACGAGCCGTGGAGGTCGCCGTCCAGATCGCGCGCGGCCTCGCCGCGGCGCACGAGAAAGGCGTCGTGCACCGCGATCTGAAACCCGAGAACGTGTTCCTGACCGAAGACGGCCGGGTCAAGATCCTCGACTTCGGACTCGCGAAGAAGCTGGGGCCCGCGTCGGCGGAAACGAACGCCCCGACGACTCCCGCGGGGACCGAGCCCGGAACCGTGATGGGGACGGTCGGGTACATGTCGCCGGAACAGGTGCGCGGCCGCGACGTCGACCATCGCAGCGACGTGTTCTCCTTCGGCGCGGTCTTCTACGAAATGCTCTCGGGGCGCCGCGCCTTCCGCGGCGATTCCGCCGTCGAGACGATGAGCGCGATCCTCCGGGAGGAACCTCCGGAGCTCGTGGAGACGGGCCGCAGCATTTCGCCCTCTCTCGACCGCATCGTCCGGCATTGCCTCGAAAAATCGCCGTCGGCGCGATTTCAGTCCGCCGGCGACGTCGCGTTCGATCTCGAAGCGCTCTCCGGCACGTCGCAGAGCCAGCCGGCCCTCGCGACCCGCGGCCGTCCCCGCGGATTCTGGAAGATCCCCGCCGCGATCGCGGCGGCCGCCCTGCTCGCCGGGGCGGCGGGACTGTGGATCGGTCGGCGCGGCCGGGCGCCGGCCCCGACCTACCAGCAGCTGACGTTCCAGCGGGGAACGATCGTCGACGCCCGTTTCGCGCCGGACGGGAACACGATCATCTACGGAGCCTCGTGGGCCGGGCGGCCGTTCGAGACCTTCACCGTGCGTCCGGAGAGCCAGCTCTCGCGCTCGCTCGGCTTCGGCGGCGACCTCCTGGGGATTTCGCGCTCCTCCATGATGGCGATCTCTCTCGGGAGGCACTTCATCTCCTCGTTCGACACGTCCGGGACCCTCGCGGACGTCTCCCTCTCCGGCGGAGTGCCGCGGCAGATCCTGGAGGGCGTCGAATGGGCGGACTGGGGTCCCGACGGAAAGACGCTCGCGGTCGTTCGCCGCGCCGAGACCGGGGACCGGCTCGAATATCCGATCGGAAAGCCGATCTTCACGTCGACCGGGTGGGTGGGCCGCCCCCGGTTCTCCCCTTCGGGAGATCGGATCGCGATCGAGAGCCATCCCTATTTCGGCGGAGACAGCGGCGAGGTCGTGATGATCGACACGGGGGGAAAGGTCCGGACGCGCTCCGGGGGCTGGAACAGTCTCGAGGGGCTCTGTTGGTCGGCCGATGGAAACGAGGTGTGGTTCACGGGAGTTCGAAGAGGGGGAAACCGCCGGCTCTGGGCGCTCGACCGCTCCGGGCGGGAAAGGCTGCTCCTGGGACTGCCAGGAATCCTCACGGTCCACGACGCCGACAAGGGGCGCACTCTTCTGGCCCGCGACGGCATGCGCGTCGGCGCGAACGGACAGATGGCGGGAGATCCGGCCGAACGGGACCTGTCGTACCTCGACTACACGGCGGTGCGGGACCTCTCGGCGGACGGGAAAATGCTCCTCTTCGACGAGGACTCGGAGGGAGGCGGTCCGACGGGCTCGATCTACGTGCTTCATGCGGGAGATCCCTCGCCGATCCGCCTCGGAGACGGCAATTCCTTCGCGCTCTCTCCCGACGGCAAGTGGGCGGTCACTCTTCCCGTTCTGCTGACCGATCCGTTCCACTTCGTCCTGGTTCCGACCGGCGTCGGGACGCCCATCTCGCTCCCCCCGATCTCCGGTGTCCCCCTCTGGATCGACTGGACGCCCGATGGGAAGAGCATCCTGTTCGCCATGAGCCAGAACGGACGTCCCTCGCGCGTCTGGCTCCAGGACGTCGCGTCCGGACATTCCCGACCGTTCACGGCGGAAGGCGCGGAGGTCTTCCTTTATTCGCATCTCGTCTCGCCCGACTCCCGCGTGCTCATCGGGCGCGGCGCCGACCGGTCCATGCATCTCTATCCGCTCGCGGGGGGAGCGCCCGAGCCCCTCCTCCATGTCGAACCGGAGGAGCAGCCGCTCCGGTGGAGCGCGGATGGAAAATCTCTCTACGTCTACACCCCGGGCGCCCTGCCGGCACGCATCGATATCGTCCGTCTCTCCGACGGCCATCGCGAGAAGTGGAAGGACCTCGTCCCGGACGACACGGCGGGGGTCGCCTTCATCCGCGCGCCGCTCGTTACCCCGGACGGAAAGCACTACGTGTACAGCTACACGCGCGTGCTCTCCGAGCTCTTCCTCGTCCGCGGCCTCCGCTGACGATTCGTCAGGGCGCGATGCGCTCGCC
>DASTIQ010000124.1 GCA_035717485.1 Thermoanaerobaculia bacterium
AACGACCAAAGCGCCGACCGCCGTCCAGAACAGGAGAACGCCCCGGCCGGCGCGTTCGCCCGCGGCGGCGTCTCTCGCGCGCGCCGCTTCGGCCGGCGTCACGGCACGAGCGCCGCGGGCGTCCCGGGACCGACGATCGCCGCGAGATCGAGCGCATCCCAGTTCGTCAGACGGATGCACCCGTGCGATTCGCTCCGGCCGATCGCCGCCGGCTCGGCCGTCCCGTGGATCCCGTAGTGCGGTTTCGAGAGGTCGATCCACACGACGCCGACGGGGTTGTTCGGGCCCGCGGGCACGGTCGCCTTCGCGTCCTTCGTGTCGGCGTCCCAGAAGAGGTCCGGGTTGTAGTGGAAGCTGGGATTCCGCCCGATGCCGGTGATCTTCCATTGTCCGAGAGGAAGGGGGTCGTGCTCGCTTCCGACCGTTGCGGGAAATCGCGCGATCGTCTTTCCGGACTCGTCGAGCGCGGCCACCGAAAGGTCGCTCTGGCTCACCCGGACGGACGCGGCTCTGGGCAGCGGCGAGCGCTCGACGTCGGGAACGAGGATCGCGGTCCCCGCCGCGCCGAAGTCCGCCCCCGGACTCATTCTCTTCAGGAGCTCCGGGCTCGAGTGGAAGCGCTCCGCGAGCTCCTCGAGCGGCGAGGAATAGGGCATCGACGGCAGCTTCGCCTTCTCCATCATGTCGTCGGGAATCGGAAGAAAGGGCCCGGACACGTCCTCCGCCACGATCGTGTATCGCACGACGATCGGCTTCGCGTCGCGATCGAGCGCCTTCCACGTGGCCTCCGAGACCGGAATCGAAGGATCGATCCCGTTGGCCGCATCGAACGCCGCCGCGGCGCGAGTCGAGTTGTCGCCGAATCCTCCGTCGATCTCTCCAGGCGAGAAGTGGGCGCGGTCGAGGAGGACCTGGGCGCGCAGCGCGGCCGGCCCGCGGGCGCCGCGTGAGAGCGGCTTCTCGGCGGCCGCGTCGTTGACGGCCTGCGCGTCGAACGCCGCCGGTGCCCGGGGCGCGGACCGGCGGTTTCCACGCGGGGGGCGGCGCCCGGACGCCGCCCGGGCGGGCGCCGCCGAAAGGATCAGAACGCCGAGCAGGATCGCGCCCGAGGCGCGGCGGTTCGCCATGAACCGGAATGATTCAAGTCCGGTGCCATCACGCGATGCGAAATCTTCCGAAGGCCGACGCGACGTGGAAGTCGGGGGGATCCGCGCGCGTCGGAAAGAGCGCGGAGAACTCCCCGGCCGTGCGGTCGATCCGGAAGAAGTTCGCCCGAAACGTCCCCGGCAGCGCGTCGCGGCCGAGCGCGGAGAGCGGAACGCGGAGCAGCGCGCTCCATCGTCGCTCGCCGAGCCGCACCTCGGCCGAAAAGCCGGGGCACCCGAACGTCGCGACGGACATTCCCTTCCGCGTTCCTTCGGGCGAGTCGACCCGCGCCGAGAATCGCGTCCCGAGCGGGTTCACCTCGAGCTCGAGATAGCGAAGGGGGGGATCCCCCGCGCCGACGAAAGCTTCGACGACGTCCTCGGTCCAGAGCGGCGCGTTCTCCTCGCGGAGCGTCGCGACGACTCCCCGATGCCTCGCGTCGAATCGCGCGAGGAGGAACTCGCCGCGGACCGCGAGCCGGAGTGACGTCGCGAGCCGCGGCGGGGCTCCCGTCACCGCGTCGACGAGGCGGTGCGCCGGGAGCTCGACCAGCCGGTCCGTGGGACCGAGCCGCGGAACGGCGATTTCGGCGGACATTCCGCGGCATTGTCCCACGCGCGATCCTTCGCGGAAGGAATACACGAAACGCGGAGCGCCCGAGTCGCCCGAGGAGAATCGAGGGCGTGCTTCAGACGAGCAACGACGCCGCGTCTCGGAGTGGTCGAGGGTCTACCCGGCCGCGGAGGACACGGCGCGGGCCGACGGTTACGGCTTGAACTGTCTGACGAGATTGAATCCGATGTGCCAGTCGTTGTTCCGGAAGCCGTTGTCGAACTGGCGTCCCTGTCTCTTCGGGCCGACCGCGAAGTCGCCCGAAAGATACTGGTCGACGGTCGTCACCGTCGTGTTCGAAATGACGAGAGTGAACCGGTGGCGATAGAGCGTCTTTTCGATGCCGATCGTCCAGATGTCGATCGAGTCGGGAACGCTCTTGCGCTGGAACTGGTACTCGCCCTGGAGGTTCCATGAACGGCCGAGCGCGATCCCGGCGTGGAACGGCACGTTGAACGCGTGCCGCTCCGAGGTCGTCTCGGAAGAATAGGCCGGTACCGCCGAAACCTCGATCCGGTTGTTCCACGCGTGGAGCGAGAGAATCGCCTGGGCGAAAAACGACGTCTGCGCATCGCCCGCGGGCAGCTGCCCGCCCGCGGGGGTGATGATGACGGGCTCGCGCCGGTCGTCGCCGCCGACCCGGAGCGCGGCCCCGAAGGCGCGCCCCGGCGGAACGAACGCGTATTTCGCGGCGAGCTCCCAGTCGTCCTGGATCCCGGATCGGTAGAGGGAGACCTCGCCCCGTTCGATCGGCGCGTACGCGAACCCGAAGCCGAAGTCGGCGCCGGAGTCGAGCGAATAGAGCGAGTGGGCGTCGCTGCCGCGGACGGTTCCGCGGAAACGATGGGTGACGAGGAACTGCAGCAGACCCCGCGCCATCGTCTGGTCCGAGGGGAGATTGACGACGAGCGATCCCGTGGGCGCGAGCCAGCGCCGCGGCGGCGCCGCGTCCGTCGAGCCCGCGGCGGCGGCGGTCGAGGCCGGCGCCGCG
>DASTIQ010000125.1 GCA_035717485.1 Thermoanaerobaculia bacterium
CCGGACGTCGCCTGCGCGTACATCGACGCGGCGAGCCCGGTCGCCATCGTAAAGATGGCGAGGCTCCTCAAAACCTTCATAAAACTCCTTCCCGACCCCACTAAAGGGCCATAGCTTTCAAGGGATCTCTCCCCTTGCCGCTTGTGCCTGTAAAGCCATTATTGTGCCATTGCGAAATTATTTCAATCACAAATAAGCAATTGTGAATCAGATATTTACGCATATGTCACCGATGGATTCCGGCCCCAGGAATCCGGCTTTTTGGATTTCCGTCCGGGTCCTTGAAGGAGGTAAGCTGACCGCCAGGGACGTGTCGATCATCGGGGGAGGCTTCGCCGGAACCGAGTGCGCATGGCAGCTCGCGCGGCGGGGTCACCCGGTCCGTTTGATCGAAATGCGCCCATCGGTCTCGACGCCCGCCCACCAGAGCGGCGACCTCGCCGAGATGGTGTGTTCGAACTCGTTCCGCTCCGACAATCCGACGAACGCCGTCGGGCTGCTCAAACGCGAGATGGAGGCGCTCGACTCTCTCGTCATGCGGTGCGCGAGAGAGACGCGGGTTCCTGCCGGCGACGCGCTCGCCGTCGATCGCGCCGCATTCGCCTCCCGGGTGACGGGCGCTCTCGAGGGCCGAAGGGAGATCGAAGTCGTCCGCTCCGAGGTCGGCGAGATCCCGCCGGAGGGCATCGTCGTCGTCGCGACGGGTCCGCTCACATCGGATGCGCTCGCGCGCTCGATCCGCGAGCGACTCGGAACCGACGCGCTCTACTTCTACGACTCGATGGCGCCGATCGTGGCCGCGGACTCGATCGATTTCGAAAAGGTCTACTCCGCTTCCCGCTACGGCAAGGGCGGCGGCGACGATTACCTGAACTGTCCGATGACGCGCGGCCAGTACGAGGAATTCGTCGCCGACCTCCTTTCGGGCGAAACCGTGCCGGTGCACGACTTCGAGAAGGGGATCTACTTCGAAGGCTGCCTGCCGATCGAAGTGATGGCGGAACGCGGCGTCGAGACGCTTCGCCACGGCCCGCTCAAGCCGATGGGACTCGAGGATCCGCGCACGGGAAGGCGTCCCCATGCGGTCGTGCAGCTCCGCCAGGACGACCTCGCGCGGGAGCACTTCAATCTCGTCGGCTTCCAGACGAAGCTCAAGATCGGCGAGCAGAAGAGGATCTTCCGGAAGATCCCGGGGCTCGAGAACGCGAACTTCGTCCGTTTCGGCATGCTGCACCGGAACACGTACATCCATTCGCCCGCGCATCTCGACCGGTTCTTCCGACTCCGCGACGAGCCGCGCCTCTTCTTCGCCGGGCAGATCACGGGGGTCGAGGGATACCTCGAGTCCGCGGCGACGGGGCTCTTCGTCGGACGCACGATCGCGCAGTTGCTCGAAGGGCGCGAGCCGTCGCCGATGCCGTACGAGACCGCGCTCGGGTCTCTCTCGCGCCACTGCTCGGAGCGGCCGAAGACGAAGACGTTCGAGCCGATGAACGTCACGTTCGGAATGATCGAGGACACCTCGCGCGATCCGCTCCGCGACAGGACGCGCCGGCGCGAGCGCCAGGTCGCGCGGGCGCTCGCCGCGATCGAGGAATACCGCCTCCGCTCGGAAGCGGCCGCGGATCGGCTCCTGACGGCTTGACCCGCCTCACGCTCTCCTGAATAATCGCGCCCTTCGTTGGGAGGTCGTCCAACGGTAGGACACGTGGCTCTGGACCACGGTATCGGGGTTCGAATCCCTGCCTCCCAGCCAAATTTCGCTTCGCTGGCGCGTCGCTGACGCTCCACGCGTCCTCGCTTCGCTCGGACAAATTTGGCACATCCTGTCTGGGGGAGGCATCCCCCAAACCCCCTCCCCAACCGTCATCCGCGTTCCGCGCGCACGTGTCCTCGCCGGAGTGTTGCCGGATGGAGAACAGGTTCGAACGGATTCCGGCAGCAGACGCTGGCGCGCGCCGTATCATGAGCGCTCGCATGGGCGACCGAAGCCTTCGGCGATGGGCGCGTCTTCTCCTGCCCGCGATCGTGGTGACCGCCCGGCTCGTCCGGGCGGATTCAGCGGCCGACGTCGCCGAGGGCGAGCGCCTGATCGCGGGACGCGACCCCGCGGCCGCGGAGGCGCTCTTCCGGCGAGCGGTGTCGGAGAGGCCATCCGAGGCGCGCGCTCACTCGGATCTCGCGCTCTCGCTCCTCCTCCAGAAGAAGAACCCGGACGAAGCCGCGGCGGAAGCGCGACGCGCCTCCGAACTCGCGCCGGACGTCCCGGATCATCTGCTCCGCTGGGGCGCCGCCCTCCAGGAGGCCGGGCGCCCGGCCGAAGCGGCCGCCGTCCTCGGCCGGCTGGTCGCCCGGAT
>DASTIQ010000126.1 GCA_035717485.1 Thermoanaerobaculia bacterium
CCCCACGGCGACGACGACCGCCCCCAGGAACAGGACCGCGCCCGCGAGCAGCCCCATCGACTGCGCGTACGTGAGGTGCTCGGCGAGCACCGCCTCGACGTATCCGACCGAAGAGGCGCAGAGCACGCCGAGCTGGTAGGCGAACCCGGGAAAGAATCCTCGAAGCGACGGCGGGGAGAGCTCGTTGATGTGCGCGGGGATGATGCCCCATGCGCCCTGAACCATGAACTGCATGCCGAAGGCTCCGGCGAGGACGAGGCCCGGGGCCGGCGCCGCGATCCAGAGCGGGATCAGCAGGATCGCGCCGCCGATCGCGGCGACCATCGTCCGCCGCCTCCCCCACCGGTCGGAGACGTGGCCGAAGAGGAGGCCTCCGGCGATCGCCCCGATCATCGCAATCGCCGTCACGGCCGCCGTCCACCGGGGATCGTAGTGCCGCTGCTTCTGGAGGAACGTCGGATAGAGATCCTGAGTCCCGTGCGAGATGAAATTCATCATCGCCATCAGGAGAACGAGGTATCCGAAGAGCTTCCCGTTCTTCACGACGGCGCGCCGATAGGAGGGCCAGTCCGTCCGCGTCCGCCGCCACGCCTCCGGCTCGACCACCTTCGCGCGGATGAAGAGCGACAGGAGCGCGGGGGCGCCCCCGAGGAAGAACAGGGCGCGCCACCCGAATCTCGGAAACACCGTTCCGTAGGCGACCGCCGCCAGGAGGAAACCGCACGCGTATCCCTCCTGCAGCAGTCCCGAGAGGAGCCCGCGCCATTTCGCGGGGACCGATTCCATCGCGAGCGAGGCGCCCACGCCCCACTCACCGCCCATCCCGATCCCGTAGAGCAGCCGCAGCACGAAGAAGGCCGTGTACGTCGGCGCGAACCCGGAGAGGACCTCGACCACCGAGTAGAAGACCACGTCGAGCATGAGCGGGAGCCGCCGGCCCCAACGGTCCGCCATCAGCCCGAATACGACGGCGCCGATCGGTCGCATCGCGAGGCTCGCGGTGAGCGTGAGCGCGACGTCCTTGATGCTCTTCCCGAAGTCGTGGGCGACGGGGATGAGGACGAACGTGAGGACGAAGAAATCGAACGCGTCGAGAGTCCACCCGAGGAAGCCGGCGATCAGCGCGTTGCGCGCGTTCGCGCGGGAGAGCGACGCCTCGGTCATCGCGGAACGGCGAGCGTCGGAAGACGGCGCATGCGCGCCGCGATTGTAATCCCGGCGAATTCGGCGCGGCGGCACGCGCGGGCCGCCCGGCCGGGCGGCGTATACTCGCGGCGTGACCCGCGGAACGATCTTCCTCGCGCTCTCCGCGATCGGGCTCGCGACGGTGCTCGGAGGGGCCGCGGGCCGCCGGTCGGGGGGCGACGTCTCGTCCGCCGCGCTCGGCGAATACGCGCAGCTCGTTTCGACCGCCGAGTCGTGGAACGCCGCGAAAGTTCCCGCCGAGAAGCTCGTCTACGCCTCGATCCACGGGATGCTCTCTTCTCTCGATCCTCACACCGCGTTCCTCGAGCCCGACGACTTCTCCTCCCTGGAAGAGCGCCACCAGGGCTCCTACTTCGGAATCGGCATCACGATGCAGCGGCGCCAGGGACGCGTCACCGTGATGGCGGTGACGCAGGGGACCCCGGCCTGGAAGATCGGGCTGCGGACCGGCGACGTGATCACCGGAATCGACGGAGAGAGCGTCGACGACAGCTGGGACACGCGGCGCGTTTCCGAGCACGTCCGGGGTCCGCGGGGAACGCCGGTTCGGCTCACGATCCACCGGCCGGGACTCGCGGAGCCGATCACCGTGACCGTCACGCGGGACGAAATTCCGCAGAACTCCGTCCGCCACGCTTTCCTCGTCGGCGACGGCGCCGGCTACGTCCAGCTCGCCGAATTCACGCAGACGTCGGCCTCCGAGGTCTCCCGCGCGATCGAGAAACTCGAGCGGGACGGCATGAAACGGCTCGTCCTGGATCTCCGGGGCAATCCGGGAGGCGTCCTCGATCCCGCGCTCGCGATCGCGGACGTCTTCCTGAAGAAGGGCCAGACGATCGTGACCACGCGCGGCCGGATCCCGTCCGCCGACCGCGACTACGCCGCCGCGGGACGCGCGCGCCGCTTCGAAGGCCCTCTCGTCGTGCTGATCAACCGCGGATCCGCGTCCGCCTCCGAGATCGTCGCGGGCGCGGTGCAGGACCACGACCGCGGGCTGATCCTCGGAACGACGTCATGGGGAAAAGGCCTGGTCCAGGGGGTCTACCCGGTTTCGTACGGGGCGGGCCTCGCCCTCACGACCGCGAAGTACTTCACCCCTTCGGGCCGCTGGATCCAGCGGGACTATTCCGACCTCTCGGCGTACCTCCTGCCGGACATCCACGATGAGGCCGCTCCGGACGCCGCGAAGAAGAACGGGAAGCTCTTCTCGACCGACGCCGGCCGCCCGGTCTACGCGGCCGGCGGGATCACACCCGACGAGATCGTCCCGGCGCCGAAGCCATCTCCGTTCGCGCGGCGGCTGCAGGCACACGGAGTCTTCTTCAACTTCGCCGTGGACTACCTCGCCCGCCATCCCGACGTGGCGCGAGGCTTCTCGGTCGATCCGGCGGTGAGGGAGGAGCTCTTCCGGTTCGTCGAGAGCCAGGGAATCGAGAAGGCGGAGGCGGCGCGCTCGGAGTATCTCGCCGACCCGTCGCGCTCCCGGATCGACGCCGAGATCGCGCAGGACGTCCTGTCGTCGAAGTTCGGGCCCGACGAGGGGTGGAAGAGCTGGCTGCGTTCCGACATCCAGATGGAGCGTGCGCTCGCGTCGTTTCCCCAGGCGGAACGGCTCGCGAACCTGAAGCCCGGGTCCATCTCCCGCAGCTGAGAACCCGGTGCGGCGACGCATCGAGCGATTCGGGCGCCGACCGCCCGCGTCGCGACGGATCGCCGGTCACCGGCCGCGGCCGAACGCTCCGACGTTCTCCGCCACCCGCACGGTCGAGAGCTGTTCCCATCCCGCCACGGTGAGCCGTTTCCCGTCGGGGGAGATCCCGAAAGACTCGTTCGCCACTTCCGGGTCGAAGGCGCCGAACGGCCGGAGGGTCTCGCTCGTGTCGCGCGCGGGATCGAAGTCCTGACGGTAGAGTCCGTACGCGCCGTGTTCGTCCTGGCCGACGAATACGACCGTCTTGCCGTCCGGCGTCCATCGGACTCGCCCGACCGAAGTCGACGCATACCCTTTCCGGATTTCGAGTCGAGCGAGGAACGGCGTCGGTTTCCCGTCCGAGAGCCGACAGACGTGGACGGAGCAGCGCGCCGGATCGTCGTTGACCCGATAGGCGACGTACGCCCCGTCCGGGGAGGTCTCCGGATACGCGATCGTGACCGACCGAACGAGCCGCGTCGCGTCGCTCCCGTCGGGCCGGATCTTCCAGAGGCCGAGCTTTTCCGAACCGAACGAGGCGTACGCGATCCATCGGCCGTCCGGCGTCTCCGTCGGATTCTCGGCGTCCACGCCGTCCCGGGTGATCTGTCGGGCGCCGGTGCCGTCCGGTTCGGCCGACCAGACCTCGAACGGGCCTCCGCGGTTCGAGCTCCACAGCACGTGCTTCCCGTCGGGGGCGAAGGCCGGGTCCCAGTCGTCGGCCGGATCGTCCGTCAGGCGGCGCATCGTTCCGGAGGCCGGAGCGATCTTCCAGAGATCGAGGTTGCCGCTCCGGTTCGAGGAAAAAATCAGCCAGGCGCCGTCGGGCGAATAGGCCGGTTGACGGTCGTCGCTGGCGCCGCGGGTGATCCACCGGACCCCCGCCGGATCGGCGGAGGACGACAGGGTCAACTCGCGGAGGTTCTCCCGCATCGAAACGACGTCGAAGACGAGACGGCCCGCGGCGAGGACGTCGAGAACCTGCGCGTTCGCCGGGGTCCAGAGGAGCGTCTGCGCCTTTCCCGTGCGGACGTCCTGACGGACGATCCGGCCCGCGCTCCCGGTCACGGAGGCGGTCGCGGAATCCGCCTGGGAATAGACGAGGGCGTCCGGTCCGACCCAGGCGACGGCGGAGAGCCAGCCGGTCCGCCGGGGAGGCGGGATCGACCGCGTTCCGCCCGTCGCGGCGTCGATGAGGAAGATCGCGCAGGGAGCTCCCCCGTTCGAGGCCTCCGAGGCCGCGATCGTCTTGCCGTCGGGCGACCATCGGGGATGGAGCAGCGGATGGCCTCGGACCACGGTCACCTCCCGCGCTCCGCCCCCGTCCGCGTCGACGACGCCGACGGGATACACGATCGCCGATCCCTCCTTCCGCCATCGAAGATAGGCGATCCTTCGTCCGTCGGGAGACCAGTCCCCTTCGACCGCGTCGGCCACGATGCGCCGCGGCTCCCCGCCGACGAGGGCCGCGCGATAGAGGACGGTGCGTCCCTCCTCGGCCCGCGAGAACAGGACCTGCTCGCCGTCGGGCGAGATCCGGGGATTCGTGTCGGGGCCCGCCGTCAGCGGCGCCTCGCTCCCGTCGGCGAGCTGCTCGATCCAGATCCGCGATCTTCCGTCCCGATCGGACGTGAACGCGATCCGGCGCCCGTCCGGCGACGCCGAAGGGGACGAATCCCGGCCGGAGAACGTCACGTCGCGGAACGTCGAGATCGCCGGCGCCGCCGGGAGGGAGACGAGCCGGGCGACGCCGAACCCGGCGGCCGCGGATGCGAGCGCGACGAGAGCCGCCGCGGCTCGCGATCTCCCGGCGCGGGGCGCCGCCGCCGCGAGCCCGCGCGGCGCCTTTTCGATCCGGCGGGGAAGCGATTCGAGCTCGCGAGCGAGATCGCCGGTCGAGGCGTACCGCCGGTCGGGATCCTTGGCGAGGCACCTCGCCACCACCCACCGGACGACCTCGGGGGCTTCCGTCTCCGACAGCGGAAGCGGCTCGTCGCGAAGGATCGCCGAGAGGGTCTCCGCGGCGCTCTCGCGCCGGAACGCCGGGCGCCCCGCGATCATTTCGTACAGGATCGAGCCGAACGAGAACTGGTCGGATCGATGGTCGACGGCCGCGCCCCGCGCCTGCTCGGGCGACATGTACGCCACCGTTCCCATGACCGAACCCGACTCCGTCGCGGCGAGCTCGGCGGTCAACGAACCGGAGCCCGGGAGAGCGGGGCCGACGACCTTCGCGAGCCCGAAGTCCGCCAGCTTGACGAACCCCGACCGCGTCAGGAGGACGTTCTCCGGTTTCAGATCGCGATGCACCACGCCGCGGGCGTGAGCCGAGGCCAGCGCCGCCGCGATCTGGCCGGCGTAGTCGAGCGTGCGCGGGAGCGGCAGGCTCTCCTCCATCGCCTCCCGGAGCGTGGTCCCGTCGACGAGCTCGGAGACGAAGAAGTGGACGCCGCTCTCTTCCCCGACGTCGAAGACCGCCACCACGTGGGGGTCGGCGATCGCCGACGCCGCCCGGGATTCGCGCTCGAAGCGGCGCAGCCGATCGGGATCGGCAACGAAGGCTTCGGGAAGGACCTTGAGCGCGACCTCCCGCCCGAGCCGCGTGTCGCGCGCCCGAAATACCTCTCCCATTCCTCCCGCGCCGAGGCGCGAGAGGATCTCGTAGGGACCGAGCCTCGTTCCCGGTGAGAGTTTCATGGAGCCCGGAGGAGGATTCTAGCGCTCCGGAGCGAGCCCTCGCGGAGGGTCGGTTCGCGTCAGCTCTCCCTCACCAGCTTGAAGATCGCATACAGGTGATGCGCTTCGTGCACGAGGAAGAACTCGATCCATTCGGAGAGAAGGAGCGGCCCGAGGACGGCGTGGATGCCGATGCGGGCGAGGTCGCCGTCGGAGAGCGCCCGGACCGCCTCGATCAGCCCCGCGCGACGTCCCGCCGCCGTTCCGAGGAGATCGCCCGCCGGAAGGCTGCGCCACTGCCGCCACGTCGGGTCTTTCTCCGCCCGATACGGAGGAAGGAGGGGCGATTCGCGCGCGAGGATCACGCGCACCCGCGCCGCGCACACGCCGTGCATCCGCACGAGATGCGCGAGGTGCTCCCGCGCGCACCACTTGTCCGGGGCGGGAGCGCGTTCGAGGCGCGGCGACCCGGGATCGCCGAGAAGTGCGGGCCACGAGGAGAACTGCGCATCGAGGCGCGCGGCGAGCTCCGAGGAAGCGCTCACGGGGCGGCGAACCGGCGGAAGAAGCTCGTCGGCTTCCACCGGGGCCGCTCGTCGCGGTTGGCCGTGGCGACCACCGCGTCGAACATCAGCCGCTCGTAGGAGGCCGCCGCGCCGAGATCGACCGGCTGCCCGGGGTCGTCCGCCGGAGAGTGGTACCGCTCCGCCAGCCATCGCGTCAGCACGGCGGCCTCCGGCGACCCCGCCGGCGCCGCGACGTCGACCATCACCGAAGGGACGCCTTCCCGGACGAAGTTGTACTGGTCGCTCCGGATGAAGACGTGCCGCTCCGGCTCCGGATCGCGCTGGACGTCGATCCCGAGCCCGCGCGCGGAGTCTCGAACCGCGTCGCCGGCGTCCGATTCGTCCAGCCCGAGGACCGTGACGAGCCGCAGGGGGAACAGCGGCAGGAACATGTCGATGTTGAAATCGGCGACGATCCCGCGGCTCGGGACGGTCGGGTGGAGCGCGTACCACCGCGATCCCAGGAGTCCCTTTTCCTCCGCCGTCACGAAGAGCAGCAGCACGCTGCGCCGAAGGCGGATTCTCCCTTCGTGCGCGAATTCCGCGAAGTCGAGGAGGGCGGCGCATCCCGACGCGTTGTCCATCGCGCCGTTGTAGACGGCGTCTCCTCCGACGGGAGGCCCGATCCCGAGATGGTCGAGATGGGCGGAGAGCACGACGACCTCTCCGGCGAGCTTCGGATCGGATCCCCGGATCAGGCCGGCGACATTGAAGGAATCGACCCGTGCCGTCTCCTCCGCGAGCTCCGCGCGGATCTCCGCCGCCAGGGGGAATCGCGGGAGCGGCATTTTGCGCTCGGCGAGATCCACGATCTCCGCGAAGGCGTGCTCCGATCCGGCGAAGAATTTCTCCGCGCGCGCCGGATTGACGACGAGCGAAACGCGTTCCCCGGCGAGTTCGTCGAGCGCCGGGTCGGCGAGGCTCATGGACGGGATCGATCGCGCCCGCGCATGGCGCTCCCACGGGCTCTCCATGTGCCGCGGATTCGGAATCGCGATCTCGCCCACGGCACCGGCCGCGCGGAGGGCCTTCCACCGGACGCCGGATGACTGGGCGTGCGCCGAGAGCTCCGAAGGAATGCCGGGAGGACTGCCCGACAGGAACATCGCGATCTTTCCGCGGAGATCGATTCCCTTCAGGTCGTCGTACCCCTGCTCCGGCGCCGAAACGCCCCATCCGACGAACACGACGGGCGCTTCGATCTTCGCCGCCGGGTCCGTCCGGAGGCCGACGACGATGTCGTCGCCGAACGCCAGCGGCTCCTCGCGGCCGCCTCGGACGAGCGCGACGCGGGACCGATCCTCGAGGAGCCGCCGGGATTCGAGCCGGACCGGTTGCTCGTATCCCGAAATCCCCGCGGGGACCACTCCGGACCGGCGGAGCGTCTCCTCGACGTCGTCGGCGGCGCGCCGGTAGCCCGGCGTGCCCGTCCCGCGCCCTTCCATCGCGTCCGACGCGAGGTCCCGCACGTGCGACCACCAGCGGGATCCGTCGGGGGGCGCGGCCGCGACGGAGGCGGCGGCCAGGAGGGCGATCGCCGCGATCCGCCGGCGCATTCAGCGTGCCCCTTCGACGAGCGTTTCCTGGGCGGAGACCGCCTGCCAGCGGCCGCCGTGGAGAACGAAGACGTCGGTGAACCGGACCCGAACGGAGAACGACCCGTCCCGCGCGGTCACCGTGTTGATCCCGGTCACGACGCCCGCATCCCCGTAGATCCGCGCGCGGAGGTCGGAGAGCCGCTGCGACGCATCGGCGCGGGCCGCCGACCGCAGCGCCGCGAGCGCCTCGTCCTTCGTCCGGAGCTCTCCCTTGTACGTCGCATCGAGGAAGTCGTCGGCGAGGATCACCGCGACCGCCGAGGCGTCCCGCCTCTCGAGGGCGTCGACCCAGCGCGATTCCACGCGGAGAAGCGCCTCGGGATCTCGAACGGGGGTGCGCGGCCGCGCCGGGGACGACGCGGCCAGGAGAATCGCCGCCGCCGCGAATCCGGGCTTCATCGTCCGATGATATGCCGCGAATCGTCATTTCGGCGCCGGGACACTAAGATGCTCGCGTGAAGATCGCGACCTGGAACGTCAACGGGATCCGCGCCCGCGAACGGCAGCTCGCCGAGTGGATCGAGCGCGACCGTCCCGACGTCGTCTGCCTGCAGGAGATCAAGGCCCCTCCCGACAAGATCCCGCTGCTCCTCTGCGAAATCGAGGGCTACTGGTGCTACTGGCACGGCCAGACGGCGTATTCCGGCGTCGGACTCCACCTCCGGAAGGAGGCCTTCGGCGCGAAGCCGGACTTCTCCCACCCGGCGTTCGATCACGAGACCCGGATCGTGACGGCGCGCGCGGGAGACCTCCTCGTCGCGTCGATCTACGTCCCGAACGGCGGCAAGGATTTCCCCGCGAAGCTCCGCTTCCTCGAGGCGCTCGATTCCTTCGCGGCGGAGCGACAGCGCGCCGGCGACACGATCGTCCTCTGCGGGGACCTGAACGTCGCCCGGACCGACCGCGACGTCCATCCGAAGGAGCGGCGGCCCGTCATCGGCCAGCTGCCGGAAGAGCGGGCGCTGCTGGAACGACTCCTCGGCCGCGGCCTCGTCGACGTCGGACGGGCGCTCGACCCCGACAACGAGAACCTGTTCACGTGGTGGGCGCCGTGGCGCAACATGCGGCAGCGGAACATCGGATGGCGGCTCGACTACGTGCTCGCGAGCGCGTCCCTCGCGCAGCGAGCGAAGAGCTCCGCCGTGCTCGCCGGCGTCGGGACGAGCGATCACGCCCCGGTCGTCGCCGTTTTCGAGTGAAGAGCCGGGAAAACGCGGGCTCGCCCGAAGGGAGGCGGGTCCTCTATCTGCACGGTTTCGCTTCCTCGCCGCGGGGCCGCAAGGTCGACGCGCTGCGGCGGGTCTTCGCTCCGGAGGGGATCGAGATCGACGCCCCCGATCTGAACGTCCCCGATTTCGCGCGCCTCGATTTCGACGCGATGGTCGCCCGGGCCCGCGGCGAGGGTCCGCCCCGGCCGCCCGCCGCGATCGCGGGAAGCTCTCTCGGCGCGCTCGTGGCGCTCGCGGTCGCGCGATCGTTCCCCGCGATCCCCCTCGTCCTGATCGCGCCGGCTCTCGGGTTCGGCCGGCGGTGGATCGAGAAGCTTCCGCCGGGAGATCCCCTCTCCTTCTTCCACCACGGCGAGAACCGGGAGATGCCGATTCACCGCCGGTTCTTCGAAAAGATGGCGGCGGTCGACGTCGACCGCGAGCCGCCGACGGCACCCGCCACGATCGTCATGGGAACGGAAGACGAGAGCGTCCCGTTCGCGGGCGTGGAGGAAGTCTGGCGGCGCTGGGGCGAATCGGGCGGGCTCGCGCCGGGCTCCCGCTTCATCGCGATCGACCGCGGAGACCACGGGCTGACGGCATACGTTCCCGAGATCGCGGACGCGATCCGCTCGGCGCTCGGCCTCCGCTGATCGAATTCGCGTCGCCGCCGACCCCGGGAGTAGAATTTCCGGAAAACCGTGAAACCTTCCCGGAGGCCCGTTCTCCTGCTCGTCCTTTTCGCCGCGGCGTGCGGCCGCGCGCGGCCGCCGTTCGGGGACACGGTGCGGATCTCGGTTCCCCACGACGTCATCGACCTCGACCCCCACTCGCAGAACCAGCTCGCCGCATTCTCGGTCGTGTCGCAGATCTACGAGCCGCTCGTGACGACCGACGCCACCATGCAGATCCAGCCTTGCCTCGCGCAACGGTGGGAGAATCCCGACCCCTCCACGTGGGTCTTCCACCTGCGCGACAACGTCCGCTTCCACGACGGAAAGCCCTTCGACGCCGAGGACGTCGTCTACACGATCGACCGCCTCCTCGCGACGCCCGGCCTCGAGATGACGGGATACCTCCTCTACATCGACTCCGTCTCCGCGCTCGACCGCCGCACGGTGAGGATCCGGACGACGAGACCTCTCGCGGTGCTCCTGAACAAGCTCCGTTTCATCTCGATCGTCCCGAAAGGCGCGACGCGCGAGGGCTTGAACGCGCATCCCGACGGCACGGGCGCGTACCGCCTCGCCGAATGGGTTCCCGGCAAGCTGCTTCGCGTGGTCCGCAACGACGATTACTGGGGCCCGAAGCCGGCCTTCCGCGAGGCGACCTTCCGACTCGACCGCACTCCCGCCGAAGCGCTCTCCGATCTCCTCACCGGCCGCTCCGACATGGTGCAGTGCAACTCGAAGAAGCTGCGGGCGGCGCTCGCGGATTCCCCCCGGTACCGGACCTTCCGCCGGACGAGCATCTTCGTGAAGTACCTCGGCTACGATTTCGCCCACGACGCTCCGGACGGCGTGTCGCCGCGGCCGAACCCGTTCCGGAATCTCCTCGTCCGGGAGGCGATGAACGTGGCGATCGATCGCCGCCGCCTCGTCTCCGCGCTCCCCTACGACGCCGTCCCCGCGACCCAGCTCGTGCCCCCGTTCATCTTCGGCTTCGATCCCCGGATCGGCGAGGCCCGGTTCGATCCGGAGCGGGCGCGGGCGCTCCTCGCCCAGGCCGGAATGCGAGACGGAATCACGGCGCCGCTCCTCACGCGAAAGCTCTTCGCGGAGCCGGCGGCGGGCGTCGCCGCCCAGCTCCGCGACGTCGGCATCCGGCTCGATCTGCGCGTGGTCTCCGACCCCGAGTTCTTCGCGATCGCCAACGCCGGCCGGTCCGCCCTCAACCTTTCTCGATTCGGGTGTCTCACGGGAGACATCAGCGACATCCTGGACAACGTTCTCCATTCGCTCGATCCCCAGCGGCACTTCGGAATCCACAATTACGTCGGCTACAGCAACCCGGCGGTCGACCGGGCGATCGAGGCGAGCGCGGAGATGCAGGGAATCAACGCGCGGCGGGACGCGCTGCAGAAGGTCGTGAAGACGCTGATGGACGACCTCGTCTGGATCCCGCTCTACGTCGACGACGACGACTATGCCGTCGACCGGCGGCTTTCCTGGCAGCCGCGCAACGACGGCCTGATCCTCGCGTCGGAGGTCGGCGGCGCCGCCGACTAGGCTTCGGCGCGGCGGGAACGGAATCGGCCGGCGGCTTCGCCGAATGCGGCTCCGACCGACCGAACCGCTGGGCTGGGACGCGCTCCCACCGAATCGGGAACCGGCAACCTTCTATTTCACCGGTTGCGCGAGCTTGAAATCGAAGGCACGGATTCGCCGGTCGGGGCGCGGCGTCCACACGAGATCCCGGCGCACGGCGTACAGGTCGTCGCGGAGCACGAGCGGGACGAGCGGCAGATCCCGCCGCAGGATTTCCTGCGCTTTCGTCAGCGACTCGTGCCGGGCGGCCGGATCGAGCGTCCGGTCGGAGAGCTCGATCAGCCGGTCCATCTCGGGGTTCGAATACCCGAAGTAATTCGACCGGCCGTAGCCGTTGTCGGGCGTGTGGAGGAGAGCGTCGAAGAGATCGGACGCATCCCCCGTTCCCGCCCCCCACCCG
This sequence comes from Thermoanaerobaculia bacterium, assembly GCA_035717485.1. Classification (NCBI taxonomy): domain Bacteria; kingdom Pseudomonadati; phylum Acidobacteriota; class Thermoanaerobaculia; species Thermoanaerobaculia bacterium. The sequence goes on from DASTIQ010000126.1 coordinate 11,612, forward strand.
ACGAGCGTGACCGGCACGTCCCCGGCTCGCCATCTCTCGTTGAATTCGGCGAACGGCAGGACGACCGGATGGAGCCGGACGCCCAGGGGGGCGAGCCGCGCCCGGAGCTCCTCCGCGGCCCCGCGGAAGTAGTCCGGGAGCAGGATGTCGCTGTCGAACCCCCGAGCCCATCCCGCTTCCGCGAGGAGGCGCTTCCCCTCGGCGGGGTCGAACGGCATCGGAGGAAGACCGTTGGAGTAGCCGAACACGGTCGACGGTACGAGCTGAT
>DASTIQ010000127.1 GCA_035717485.1 Thermoanaerobaculia bacterium
GGAATTCCGTCCCGACCTCGTGATCCTCGACATCGGAATGCCCGGGATGGACGGGCATGCGCTCGCCCGCCGTCTTCGCGTGACCCTCGCCGGCCGGAAGGCGTTCGTCGTCGCGCTCACCGGATGGGGAAGCGCGGAGGATCGCCTCCAGAGCCGCGCCGCCGGAATCAACGAGCATCTCGTGAAGCCGGTGGATCCGCGCGCCGTCGAGCGGATCATCGAACTCGCGCGCCGTCGAACCCGCTGAATCCGCGCTCCCACGCCGGCGATTTCGCTCGCTTTTTCGACGGAGCCGCCTCCGGGCCATGGAGAAGAACTTCGCTCGCTGACCCCCGCTGAGAAAGCGTATTCCGGACGGACGACGCTTCCGGAATGTTCACCTTCGACCCAGTGGCCTGAAACGGCAATTCATTCCGTTCAAGAGAGATAGGCCTTTTCCGCTCGTGAGGCGTTTGCATCAGGTGGTCAATTTGGAACTTTCGGCGATAATTGCGCCCAAAGAAAAGGGAGGTCCAATGAGATCGGTGGTGAACTCCATCCGCCGGGTGTGTATTGCTCGTGTGTCGACCGTCGGCGTCGCGTGCGCCGTCCTGCTCGTGCTGACAGCCGGCGTCGCCGCATCGGGCGCGGAGAGCGTCGAGATCGCGGGCCTCAACGTTCCGCGGGCCGGTCACACCGGAACGCGGCTTTCGAACGGCGACATTCTGATCGCCGGCGGGGAGAACGACACGGGTCCGGTGCTCCGGACGGAGACTTTCCATCCGTCCTCGCGCTCCTTTTCCCTGGCGGGCAACCTGGAGTCCGGACGCGTCGACCACACCGCGACCCTCCTGTCGGACGGAAGCGTCTTCCTGATCGGAGGACGCAGCGGAGACCGCGCGCTCGATACGACGGAGACCTCCGCGGATGCGGGCGCGTCGTTCGAGAACGGCCCCGCGCTCAACCGGGCGCGCTACGGCCACTCGGCGACGCTCCTGCCGGACGGGCGGATCGTCGTCGTCGGGGGAGACTCCGGCGGCACGATCGAGGTGTTGGATCCGGAAAGCCATGCCTTCCGGCTGCTCGAACCGACGCTCTCCGTCCCTCGCGAATTCCATGCCGCCGCGCTCCTGCATGACGGAAGGATCCTCATCGCTGGCGGAGTCGATCTCTTCGACGGAAAGGTCGTCGCCTCCGCAGAGATCCTCGATCTCGCGGCCATGACGATCTCGGCGGCCGCGTCGCCGATGCGGACACCACGCACGCGCTTCGCGTTGAACGTCCTGCCGGACGGGAAGGTCCAGGCAATCGGCGGGGATGCGGAAGTTTCGATGGAGATGTTCAACCCGGGAGGAAGGTATTTCACGGCGCGGGCGCGGCTCCTCGACGGAGCCGGGGCGCTCTCCGCGACTTTGAGCACGCCGGGGCGATCGGCGGTCCTCGGGCGCTCGCTGCCCGCCGACCCTGCCTTCGGGACAGGCGACCGCACACTTTCGGCCCGTTCCGTCGTCACGATCCTCACGCCCGACGCCCTCGATCGCATCGAGGCGTCGGTGACGCGAAACCCGTCCGCGGGCTTCGCGCTCGCCACGGGCGGCCTTCGCGCCGCGGGCGTCCTGAGCGAAACGTCAGTCCTGACCGGAGATTCAGCCGCGACCGTGACGACCGACAAGACCGACTACTCGCCGGGGGACACGGTCGTCATCACGGGGGCCGGATGGATGCCGGGAGAGACCGTGTCGATGTTGCTTCACCAGGACGATGGTGATCCGGACCTGACCTTGACGTCGGTGTCCGACGATAGCGGGAATTTCGTCAATTCTGATTTCGTCGTCGACATGGGCGATCTCGGTGCGACGTTCCTGCTCACGGCGACGGGGTTGTCTTCGGGTTACACGGCGCAGACGACGTTCACGGACGCCAACCCCGGTCTCAACATTTCAGGTAAAGACGGCGGCCAGCACGGCCAGGTGAACGCCGAGGAAGATTTGGGCAACATCGCGCAGGGAACCTCGCTTTCGCTCACCTGCCCACGGGGCACCGGACTGACCGTGAAGGCCACGGGTTTGGGCGGAAGCAGCAGCGAGACTTGGGTGCTCGGCTATTCTTCGGTCTACGGAAACGATTCCACGCTTTCGCCACTGACGACGCTTAACCCTTCGAGTGGAACGCTTAGTTCGAGCAGCGACACCGTATGCGTGGCTACCACGATCACGACGTCAACGCTTTCTGTGGGAACGACCTACCACGGCCAGCTTCATGCAACGGGAACGTCGGGAACTAGCACCCCCACCGCAGACTATTTCTTCAAGTTTACGGTAACGGCGCCTGCCTGCTCTGCTCCGTCGATCACGACATGTCCCCCGGACCAGCACGCGAACGCGGATGCCGGCTG
>DASTIQ010000128.1 GCA_035717485.1 Thermoanaerobaculia bacterium
CTTCATCCCGAGGATCGAGGTCGGGCTCGTGCGCGTCAACGGCGACACGACGGGCGTCGACCCGCACGCGCCGTTCGGGGGCATGAAGGGATCGAGCTCCGGGAGCCGCGAACAGGGATCGGCGGCGCGCGAGTTCTACACCGAGATCAAGACCGTCCAGATCAATCCGTGACCGTTCCCGAATCGATCCGCGTCGTCGACTCCCACACGGAGGGCGAGCCGACGCGCGTCGTCGTCGAGGGATGGCCGCAGCCGTCGGGCGGCACGATGGAGGAGCGCCGGCGCGACATGAAGGAGCGCTTCGATCCGCTCCGGCGCGCCGTCCTCTGCGAGCCCCGCGGCCACGAGGCGGTCGTCGGCGCGCTCCTCACGCCCCCGGTCTCCCCCGGCTCCCTCGCCGGGGTCGTCTTCTTCGACAACGCGGCGTATCTCGGAATGTGCGGCCACGGGACGATCGGCGTCGTCCGGACGCTCGAATACCTCGGGCGGCTGGCGCCGGGGCCGGTCGCGCTCGACACGCCGGTCGGGACGGTACGCGCCGAACTCGCGGCCGACGGCTCCGTGGCGATCGAGAACGTTCCCGCTTTCCTGCATGCGCGCGACGTCGTCGTCGAGGTTCCCGGGGTCGGGCGGATCACCGGCGACGTCGCCTACGGCGGAAACTGGTTCTTCATCGCTCCCTGGGAAGGGCCGCTCCTCGCCTCCGGCATCGACGAGCTCACCCGGATCACGCGCGGAATCGGAGAAGCGCTTCGCCGCGCCGGCGTGACCGGAGCGGGAGGCGCGGAAGTCGATCACGTCATCCTCTTGGGCGAGAGCGACCGCCCCGACGCGGATCGGAAGAATTTCGTCCTCTGCCCCGGCGCCGCGTACGACCGCTCCCCGTGCGGCACCGGGACCTCGGCGACGATGGCGACGCTCCACGCGCGCGGCCGGCTCGCGCTCGGCGAGGTCTGGCGGCAGGAGGGCATCATCGGCAGCCTGTTCCAGGGATGGCTCTCCGCCAGCGGCGAAACGCTCGTGCCGCACGTGCGCGGCACCGCGTTCGTGACGGGAGAAGCGACGCTCCGATTCGATCCCCGGGACCCGTTCCGGCTGGGGATTCCGACCGCATGAGAGAGACCCGAAAGACCGCGCTCGTTCCCGCTCGGGCCGCATGACCCCTCGTTCCTTCGACGCGATCGTCGTCGGCGCCGGGATCGTCGGCGCGGCATGCGCCGAGGCCCTGGCGGTCGACGGAATGCGGGTCGCCGTCCTCGACGCGGCCTTCCCGGGAGGGGGGACGACGGCCGCGGGGATGGGCCACCTCGTCGCGATGGACGATTCCGAGCCTCAGCTCGCCCTGACCGCCTGGTCGAACCGCCTCTGGAAGGAACGGGCGGGATCTCTCCCCGCCGAATGCGAAATGGATCCGTGCGGCACCCTCTGGGTCGCCGAGGATCGCCGGCAGCTCGCGGAGGTCGAAGCCAGGAGCGCGCGCTACCAGGCGCACGGAATCGCCGCCGAGCCCCTCGGGGCGGATCGCCTCGCGCTCGCCGAGCCGAACCTCCGACCCGGCCTCGCCGGAGCGCTGCGCGTCCCGGGAGACTCGGTTCTCTACCCTCCGGCGGCGGCGCGGGCGCTGATCGACTCCGCGCGGGAGCGCGGGACGGAGGTTCGAACGGAAGTGGCCGTGCTCGGGATCGGATCCGGAGAGGTCGAAACGAAGGAGGGAGCCTTCCGCGCGCCGGTCGTCGTCAACGCGGCCGGAGCGCGCGCCGCGGAGCTCACGCCCGGGCTCCCGATCGCCCCCCGCAAGGGACACCTGGTGATCACCGACCGGTACCCCGGCTTCTGCCGGCACCAGATCGTGGAGCTCGGCTACCTCGCGAGCGCGCACGCGATGACGACCGAGTCCGTCGCCTTCAACGTGCAGCCGAGGGCGACCGGCCAGGTGCTGATCGGGTCGTCGCGGGAGCTCGCGGGATGGGATGCGTCCGTCAACCCGCGCGTCCTCGCCCGGATGCTCGCGCGGGCGCTCGCATTCCTTCCCTCTCTCCGCGCGCTGTCGGCCGTCCGCACGTGGATCGGGTTCCGGCCCGCGACGCCGGACAAGCTCCCGCTGATCGGAAGGTGGAACGGCGTCGAAGGCCTCTGGATCGCGGCGGGGCACGAGGGTCTCGGCATC
>DASTIQ010000129.1 GCA_035717485.1 Thermoanaerobaculia bacterium
CACGCGAGGGCGCGCGCGATCCGGGCGGGCTCCCCGGCGCGAAGGGCGAGGATGAGGTTCTGCGTCTGGAACGAGGCGCCCGCGATGATGTCGATCATCGAGAGGCCCGCCGACGCCGACCACGTCACGTCGCTCTCGCGCAGGACGCCGGGAGGGATCGTGCTCTCCTCCCGCTCGCGGAACGAAAGGCCGCGAAGACGCAGGTGCGCCCGGCGCGCCAGAAGCGAGACCAGGACGGCGGCCGGTTTTTCGGGAAGCTTCATCCCCATGCGGCCGAGGAGCTCGCGCATCGCCGCGCGCCCCTCGCGCACGTGCCCGCTGACGCAATACTGGTACGCCGCGCGCCGCAGCAGCTCGAGAGCGTCGTCCGGGCCGGCCTGCGCCTCCGCCTCGCGGTAGACGCTCGCCGCCTCCGCGCCGCGCCCCGCGTTGGCGAGCGCGTCGCCGAGCGCCGTGCGCAGCTCCCGGCCTTCGTCTCCCGACACCGGCCGAAGCGCGAGCGAGAGCCGGTAGAGGTTCGCGGCGCGTTCGAACGCCAGCGTCTCGGCCGCCGCGGCGGCCGCCTGCGCGTAGTACGCCCCCGCCCGTTCCCGCTCTCCGGATTCCGCGAAGTGGATCGCGAGCGTCTCGGGATCGTAGCCTCCGGCGCTCTCGAGGGTGACGGCGAGCTTCCGATGGCGATCCGAGCGCTGCGAGGGCTCGAGCTGGGCGACGACCGCCTCGCGGATCCGGTCGTGGTACGTCTCGACGCTGTCGCGATCCGAGGGGCCCGTGCTCCGGACCATGTGGCCCTTCCGAAGCACCGCCAGAGCGCCCACGTCCGCGGACGGCATCGCCGCCGCCCGGTAGGCGTCTCCCTGGCGCAGCGGGCGCCCCGACACCGAGATGATCTCGAGCAGCCGGCGGGTCTCTTCCGGAAGCGCCTGGAGTCGTCGCCGGAGAACCTCTTCGAGAGAGATCGAAGGCTCGGCCGCGCCGACGGACCGTTCGAGCTCGGCTCCCTCGCGAACGTACTGGACCAGCTCGTGCACGAAATACGGAATCCCTCCCGACTCGCGGCCGATCTCCTCCGCGAGGCGCCGATGGAGCGGCGTGTCTCCGCCGAGCATCTCGAGCGCGAGCTCGATCGCTTCTTCCTCCGTCAGCGGATCGACCTCGACCGTGCGGCGCGCCACTTCCGACGCCCCCTCGGCCGGCGGCGCCGCGAGGAGGCGCTGCAGGCTCGGGCTCGCCCCCGCGTACTCGCTGCGATAGATGCCGAGAAGGAGGAGGATCGGAGGATCCGGCGGCCGCAGGAGCTCGCCGAGCAGCGCCGCGCTGTCGAGGTCTCCCCATTGGAGATCGTCGATGGCGAGCACGAGCGGCCGGCGGTCTCCGATGCGCGCGAGGAGCTCCTTGAGCGCCCGGAACGCGCGTCGGCGGAGCTCCTGCTGGTTCGGGATCTCGATCTCGCGGCCGGGCGCCTCCTCGATCGCCTCGACCCGGCGCAGCACGGGGAAGATCCGGACGAGCGCGCGCACGTCGCGAGGCAGGACGGACGCGACGTCGGTCTTCGGGAGCTCGGAAAGATACTGGCTCAGATCGTCGACGAGGCTGTCGATTCCCTTGTAGGGCACCCATTCCGCCTCGTAGCACCGGCCCCGGAGCGCCAGCGCCCCGTCGCGCTCGCGGATCGTGTCGAGGAATTCCTGGACGAGGAAGCTCTTCCCCGCGCCGGAACGCCCGTGGACGAAGATCGCCGTCGGGCGCCCGTCGCGCACGCGCTCGAACGCCGCGTGCAGGATGCCCAGCTGGCGCTGCCGGCCCACGAAAGGCGCGCGGGCCGGAGCTTCCGGCCGGACGAGCCCCGGATCGGTGCCCTGACGCGCGTCGAGCCGGGCGAGGATCTCTCGCCCGTCGGGACGATCCGTGGGCTCGAGGCGAAGCAGGCGGCGGCAGAGATCGTCGAGGTCGGCGGGCACGCCCGGGACCACCGAGGACGGCGGCGGCGGCTCGACGAGCTGCTTGGCCAGCAGGACGTCCCGAAGCGACCCCGTGTGCGGCAGTCGTCCGGTCAGCGCTTCGTAGAGCATCACCCCGACGGCGTACCAGTCGCACGCCGCGGTGAGCGGCCGGCCGGCGCTCTGCTCCGGGGCCATGTAACCGGCCGTCCCCGAGATGAACGAGCGATTCTCCGCCCGCTCGATCTCTTCCCGGAGCCCGGAAGTCAGGCCGAAATCGAGGACGACGACCCTCCCGTCGCGCGAGACGAGCACGTTGGAGGGCTTGATGTCGCGGTGCATCTTCCCCGCGTCATGGAGCGCCGTGAGCCCTTCGACGAGCTGCCGCAGGGCGTCGCGAAGATAGGGAATCCGTTCCGGCGGCAGAGGCGATCCCTTCGATCTCGTGACGTTGAGCTCGGCGGCGGCGTCGGAGAACGCCATCGTGGGAGTGTGGGAGATCTCCTCCCGCGCCATCACCCGATCGGTGGTCTCGAGATCCGTTTCGTCGACCCGGCCGAGATGCGTCAGGAAATCGACGCCCTCGACGAGCTCCATCGAGAAGAACCACTCCTCCCCCACCGAGAACAGCTCGTAGAGAGCGGCGAGGTTCGGATGGGTGACGTCGGTCAGGTTTCGAAATTCCTGCTTGAAGCGGAGGAGCGCTTCGGCTTCGGCGTTCGGGATCGTCTTGAGCGCGACACGCGTCTGTCGTTCGTTGTCCACGGCTTCGTAGACGACGCCCATTCCCCCCGCGCCGATCCGGCGGACGATCGTGAAGCGTCCGCCCCCCGAAAATTCGGAGATGCCGCTCTCGCTCAACGGGCCGCCGGGCCGATGCGATCGCCTTCCCGAGAAATCATGAGCGATCCTCCGGAGCCGTTTTCCGCCGCCAATGGGTCTTTTCCTCATTCTAATACCCCCCGGGGCGTTCGGCGGCGCGGTTTCCGGGGAACTCCGACGTTCGGGTATTCTCCGCGGGACCGGAAGGAGGAAACCGTGCGCAAGACCGGATTCCGGATCGCCGCCGCCACTCTGATCGCCGCCGCCCCGGCCCTCCTCCGCGCCGCCGAGGAAGGGCGCAAGCACCCGACGCCGGACGTTCCGGTCGAGAAGTTCTACAAGAACATCCAGGTCCTGCAGGGGATGCCCTCGCCCGACCTCGTGCCGGCGATGAACTTCATGGCCGACTCGCTCGGAGTGAAGTGCTCCTTCTGTCACGTCACGAACGACACCGGGCGATGGCCGATGGAGAAGGACGACAAAGCCGCGAAGAACACCGCGCGCCGGATGATCCGGATGACGCGCGGGATCAACGAGGCGAACTTCAAGGGTCGCCCGGAGGTCACCTGCGCGACCTGCCACCACGGCTCGACCGAACCCGCGTCGATGCCGCCGCTCCTGGGGTCGGTCGCGGCCCGCCCCGAGACTCCGGCCGGAGCACCCGCGGTCGATGCGGTCCTCGAAAAGTACGCCGTGGCCGTCGGCGGAAAGGAAGCGATCGCGAAGGTGCGCAATCGCGAGATCCGCGGCACCTTCACCGGAGGCGACGGGAAGCCCCATCCCGTCGAGGTGACGCAGACGGCGTCGGGTCGATATCGGAGCTCGGTGACGACCGACCAGGGGCCGTTCACGATCGTGTTCGACGGAAAATCGGGAACGTCCGGCGGCGCGACCTGGAACAATCCGATGATGCCCGACGAGATCGAACGGATCCGCTCGCGCGCGCGGCTGTTCCCCGCCGCCGACCTGAAGTCGCGCTTCCCCGCCCTCGCCGTTCGCGGAAAGGAATCGATCGACGGCCGCGAGGCCTGGATGGTGATGGGCCGGGACGCCGCGGGCGGCCGGGAGACGTTCTGGTTCGACGCGGAGAACGGGCTCCTCCTCCGGACGCTCGAGCGACAGCACACCGCCTTCGGGGACATCCCCGAGCAGGCCGATTATTCCGACTACCGCGAGGTCGACGGCGTGAAGATCCCGTTCACGATCCGCCACACGGCGCCGGACCGGACCGACACGATCCACGCCGACGAGGTGAAGCAGAACGTCGATCTCCCCGACTCGACGTTCGCGCCGAAGATGTAACGGGAGTCCGGGAGACGACGGCCGGCGCGCCCGTTCCGGCCCCGCGAAAAGCGGATTCCGGGCGCACACGGAGACCGGCCGCCCGGTCGCTCCGAAGGGCATCGCGCCCGGTTTTGCGGTATCCTTCCCGGTTCGGTTCGCCGAACCGGGAAGGAATCATGCCCAAGAACCTTCGGAACATCGCGATCATCGCCCATGTCGACCACGGGAAGACGACGCTCGTCGACTGCATGTTGAAGCAGTCGGGCACGTTCCGGGAGAACGAGCAGGTCGCCGAGCGCGCGATGGACACCAACGAGCTCGAGCGCGAGCGCGGGATCACGATCCTCGCCAAGAACGCCGCCATCCGGTACAAGGGAACCAAGATCAACATCGTCGACACGCCCGGCCACGCCGACTTCGGCGGCGAGGTGGAGCGCATCCTGAAGATGGTCGACGCGGTGCTCCTCGTCGTCGACGCGGCCGACGGCCCGATGCCGCAGACCCGCTTCGTCCTGCGGAAGGCGCTCGAGCTCGCGCTCAAGCCGATCGTCGTCATCAACAAGATCGACCGGCCCGAGGCGAGGCCGCACCACGTCGTCGACCAGGTGTTCGAGCTGATGATGGATCTCGGCGCCTCCGACGCCCAGCTCGACTTTCCGATCGTGTACACGTCGGCGAAGGCGGGTTTCGCGCGCATGGAGATCGACCATACCGACGGGGACGTCAAGCCCCTCCTCGACACCGTGGTCATGGAGGTCGCCGAGCCCGGGGGAGACCCCGACCAGCCCCTCCAGATCCTCGTCGCCTCCCTCGACTACGACAACTACCTGGGACGCCTCGCCATCGGCCGGATCGTTCGCGGCCGGATCCAGTCGGGGAAGGACTACGCCGTCTGCAAGCTGGACGGCACGACGGTGAAGGGACGCGTGACGAAGCTCCTCGCCTTCGAGGGCATGAAGCGGATCGAGATCGCGGAGGCGTCCGCGGGAGAGATCGTCGTCATCGCCGGCTTTCCCGACGTGACGATCGGCGAGACCGTCGCCGATCCCGAGCATCCCGAGGCGCTCGCGGTGATCGCCGTCGACGAGCCGACGGTTTCGATGCGGTTCCGCGTCAACGACTCGCCGTTCGCCGGGACCGAGGGGAAGTACGTCACGAGCCGGCATCTCAAGGAGCGTCTCGACAAGGAGCTCCGCACCAACGTCGCGCTGCGGGTCGACGAGACCGGAGAGCCGGACGCCTTCCGCGTGTCGGGCCGGGGCGAGCTCCACCTGGCGATCGTCATCGAGACGATGCGCCGCGAAGGCTACGAGTTCGCGCTCTCGCGTCCCCACGTGATCACGAAAGAGGTCGACGGCGTGCTCTGCGAGCCGGTCGAGCTCCTGGCCGTCGACGTTCCGGAGGAGTCCATGGGCGCGGTGATCGAGAAGCTCGGATCGCGGCGCGCCGAGATGAAGATGATGTCGACTCCCGCCAACGGCCGGGTTCGGATCGAGTTCCTGATCCCGACGCGCGGCCTCTTCGGATTCCGGAACGAATTCCTCACGAACACGCGCGGGTCCGGGATCATGTCGCACGTCTTCGACTCCTACCAGCCGTGGCGCGGCGACGTGGCTCCCCGCGGCCGCGGCGCGCTCGTCGTGCTCGAGCCGGGCGAGACGACGGCCTACTCGCTGGAAGCCCTCGAGCCCCGCGGCACCCTGTTCGTCGGGCCCGGCGTGCCGACGTACATGGGGCAGATCGTCGGCGAGAGCGCCCGGGAGAACGACATGATCGTCAATCCGAACAAGAAGAAGCACCTGACGAACATGCGCGCCTCCGGCTCCGACATGGCGGTCAAACTGACTCCCCCGCGCCCGATGCCGCTCGAAGCCGCGATCGAGTGGATCGAGGAGGACGAGCTCGTCGAGGTGACGCCGAAGTCGATCCGGCTCCGCAAGGAGATTCTCGACCACTCGCAGCGGAAGGTGGCCAACAAGAAGGTCGAAGCCCTGGATTGAGAGGCGCGGGAGACGTACCGCTGCACCGCGGACGACCCTCGGCTTTCTTCCGGCACCGCTCCCCCGCGCCTCGTCCGTTCCTCCCGAGGCGTGACCGATCCCGGTTCTCTTCAGGGGCGATCCCTCACCGGATCGACGCCCTCGAGAGGCGGGCTCCGGCGACACCGGCCGAACGGCCGATTCAGTCGGAAGAGGACTCTTCCGCGTCGCGCACGACCGGCGCCGGCGCGCCCGGAGGCTCGGTCAGGATGATTCGGATCGAGCCGTTGACCGTCCCGGCCTTGACGAGCGATTTCCCGCCGTTGACGTCGCCCTCGAAGCTCTTGATGCCGATCGCGTGCGCCCGGCTCCGCCGCTCGCCCACTTCCATCGATCCGTTGACCGCCGACAGCCGGTAGCGGAAGGAAGCCGTTCCGGGGAGCTCCGCTTCGATCGATCCGTTGACGGTCTCGAGGGAGGTGTCGTCCGAGTCGTCCCGGGTCAGGGCGATCCGGCCGTTGACGGTCTCGGCATGGAGGACGCCCGTGATTCCACGCAGGTCGATCGATCCGTTGACGGTTTCCGCCCGGGTTTCGGCGCGGCGACCCTGAACGTGTACCGAACCGTTCACGGTTTCCAGCCGCACGGGCGTCGCCGCGGGAAGGAGAATCTGGTATTCGACCTTCGCCAGACGATGGCTCCCGAACAGGAACGAGAAGAGGTGCGGCCGATGCAGCGCGACCGTTTCGACCCGGATCTCGGAACCGGGCTGAGTGACGCGGATGACGGTGTTCTCGAGGGCCGACGGGGTTCCCGACTTCACGGCCGTGACCCGAACGTAGTTGCGGTCCCAGGCCGTCAGGTCGAGGCGTCCGTTGACGTTCTCGACCCGGACCCGATCCACCCCCTCGAGCGAATAGGCCTTTTCGAACGTCTCCGTGGCGGCCCCGGCGGCGCCGGCGAAGGCGGCGAGAAGGGCGGCGGCAAGGGCAGTCCGGCGAATCGCGTTCATGGTCTCTCCCCTTCCAGAGACGCAGGACGGCCGGAAAAGTTCACGTCCGGGCCGCCAGCGTCAGGCCCAGCGCCGAATCGACGCTCCGTGGCCGGTCTCCTCCGAAAGCGACCCTCCAGGCCTCGTAGAGGTTCCACCCGGGAACGAGGAGGGGCAGATTCCTCAGCACGGAGCGCACGAGGCCGGGCCGGCGTCCGTTCCGGTCCACGATTTCGAGCCCGAGCCACTTGCGAGACAATCCGCCCCGGGTGTCGCGACACAGCCAGAGCAGGAGCGAAATGCCGAAGAACACCGAGCCGAGAGAGCTCAGGGAAACCTCCGGAAAGAAGAAGAACGCCCCGACGAGCGCCGGAACGGCGACGAGATCCACGGCGCCGGCGACGATCGCCGCGTCCAGGGCGAGAGCGAGCGCGCGCTGGCGGGCCACGAAGAAGATGCTAGCGGATCTGCACCTCCATTTCGAAGGGAGCGTGCCGCGGGAAACGCTGGTGGCGATCGCCGCGAGGAACGGGCACGCGTTCGGCGTCGAGGGCGCCTTCGAGCGGGCGCTCGCGAACTCCCGCCGGTCCGGGTCGTTCCTGCGCCTCTTCGCGGACTGTTGCCGGCTCTTCTCCTCGCCCGCGGACTACGGCGAGGCCGCGGAAGCGCTCGGGCGCCGCCTCGCGGCCGAGCTCGGCCATGCGGAGATCTACGTCTCCCCCGAGATCTGGTCGCGGTTCGGACTCGATCGCGCCGCCGTTCTGGCGGCGATCGACGCGGCGTTCGGAACGGTCGAGGAAGAGACGGGCTGCCGCTTCGTCCTGCTCCTCGACTCCGTCCGCCAGTGGGGCGCCCACGCCGCCCAGCGTGTGCTCGCTCTCCACGAGGAGTCGCGCCTCCCGCGCGTCCGGGGATTCGGAATCGGCGGCGAGGAGGATTCCGTGCCCGCGGCGTCCTTCACGGCCGTGTACGAGCGCGCGAAGCGGATGGGCCTCGGAACGTCGATTCACGCCGGGGAATGGGCGGGCGCCGCCTCGGTCGCCGCCGCGCTCGACGCGCTGCCGCTCGACCGCATCGATCACGGGGTCCGCGCCGCCGAAGAGCCCGCCGTTCTCGCGCGGCTGGCGTCTTCGGCCGTCACGCTCTGCGCGGCCCCGTCCTCGAACCTCGCGACGGGGGTTTACGCTTCGTGGAAGGAACATCCGCTCCCGCGGCTGCTCGACGCGGGCGTGAAAATCTGCCTTTCCGCGGACGATCCGACGATCTTCTCGACGTCGACGTCGGGCGAATACGAGCTCGCGCGGACGGCGTTCGGAATCGGCGACGAAGCGTTCGAGCGAATGAAGACGGCCGCCTGGACCGCGCGCTTCGCCTCGTGAGCGTCAGGGCCGCGGGCGCCGGAAGGCGATCCGCGCCTCCTCGAGCGCCCGTTGGATCCCGGCGGCCCGGCTCCGGCGCACCGACAGCCGGAAGCGCGCCCGGTCGGTGAAGCTCTCGTCGGCGAGGACGACCGACGGAGGGTCGACGAGGCGCCGCACCGCCGAGACGTTCTCGTATCCCGTCTCGATCTCGAAATCGTCCCGCTCGAAGATCTCTTCGCTCCCCGCCGCGGCGAGCGCCGCCCGCGCCGCCTCGCGGTAACAGCGCGCGAGCCCCGCCGTCCCGAGCTTCGTGCCGCCGAACCACCGCACGACGGCGACGGCCGCCTCGTCGACCTCCGCCGCGTCGATCGCGGAGAGGATCGGCTTTCCCGCGGTTCCCGCCGGCTCCCCGGCGTCGGCGGCCCGACGGACCGATCCGATCCGCCAGGCGAAACAGACGTGGGTCGCATCGTGGAACTCCTTCTCGAGCGCGAGGACCCGCGTCCGCGCGGCCTCTTCCGACGGAGCCCGGAACGCGAAGGCGAGGAATCGAGAGCCCCTCTCGCGCGACTCGCTGCGGCCTTCGCGCGCGGGAACCCGCCGCGAGTCGCCGGCGGCCGTCACGGGCTTCTACCCGCCGAGCGCGCGCGCGTAGACGTCGAGGTATTGAGCGACGGCACGCGCCTCCGGGAACTGCTCGACCGCGCGCCGCCGGGCCGCTTCCGAGAACTGCCGCTTTCGATCCGGATCGGCGAGGATCGAAAGGGCGTCCGCGCTCATCCCTTCGACGTCCCCGATCGGCCGGAGGAACCCGCTCGTGCCGCTCTCGACGACTTCCGGGAGACCTCCCGCGTCCGTGCCGATGACGGGCACCCCGCACGCCATCGCCTCGAGCGCGGAGAGGCCGAACGATTCGCGGTCGGAGGTCAGGAGCAGCAGGTCGCACACGGGGAGCAGCGTCTCGACGGCCGTGACGTTGCCGAGGAAATGGACGCGGTCGCAGATCTTCATCTCGCGGCAGGTCCGTTCCGCGAGCGCGCGATCGGGGCCGTCGCCGACGAGCAGCAGTCGCGCCGGCATCTTCGCGAGCACGCGATCGAAGATCGCGATGACGTCTCCGATGCGCTTGACCGGCCGGAAATTGGAAACGTGCACGAGCAGCGCCTCGCCGGGCCGCCGGAAGCCGCGGGCCCACTCCGACGCGCCGTCCGGGCGGTAACGGTCGCCGTCGACGAAGTTCGGGACCACGTCGATCGGGTTGCGGACTCCGAACTGCGTCACGGTCACGTCGGCGAGATAGCGGGAGACCGCGGTGACGGCGTCGCTCTTCTCGATCGCGAACCGGGTGATCGGCAGATACGACTGGTCCTGTCCGACGAGGGTGATGTCCGTGCCGTGGAGCGTGGTCACGACGGCGAGCCGGGCGCCGGCGCTCTCGCGCATCTGTTTGGCGAGGATCGCCGAGATCGCGTGGGGCAGCGCGTAATGGACGTGCAGGAGGTCGAGCGGGGTGTGCTCGGCGACGTCGGCCATCTTGGTCGCGAGCGCGAGCGTGTAGGGCGGAGAGAGGAAGAGCGGATAGCTCGGCGCCGACACCTGGTGGTACGTGACACCCGGCACGAAGTCGGGAAGGCGGTGCGGGCGCTCGTAGGAGAGCATATGGATGTCGTGTCCGCGGGCGGCCAGCGCGAGCGCGAGCTCGGTCGCGACGACCCCGCTCCCGCCAAAGGTCGGATAGCAGGCGATGCCGATCCTCATGGCAGCGCCCGGTTTCGGGAAGTCGCCGGACGGCCGGCCGAAAAGCTCGCGTCTTCGATCATTCCGCTGCTCAGAACCCCGGCTCGAAGCCCTCGAACGCGGCGACGAGATCGTCGATCCGGGGAGGCCGCATCGAGCGGAAGCCTTCGCCGAACGCCACGCCGATCGCCAGTCCCGCGTTTCGCGCGCGCCCCTCGACCCCGGCGAGGAAATTCTCCGTCGCGAGGATCGTCATCGGCTCCTTCGACGAGGGATCGTGGAACTGCGACGCGAAGGCGCGGATCGCCCGCATCTTGATCTCGTGCGTCGCCGACACGTCGACCACGAAATCGGGGCGACGCTCGTACATCGTCGAGAAGTAGAGGACCTGCTGCGGACGATGCGCCGGGTGGGCCGTTTCGATCCGCCGCAGCCCGGCATAGAACGCGGCGTCGCCCACGAGGCGTCCGGCGCGCGCGTGGTCCGGGTGCCGGTCTTCCGGCCACGGGGCGAGGACGATCCTCGGCTTCGCGCGGCGGATCTCGTCGACCACCATCAGCTCTTCGGCGCGGCCGGTGCGCAGGCCGCCGTCGCCGAGGTCGAGCGTCCTCCGGAACGTCGCCCCGAGGATCTCGGCCGCGCGGCGCGCCTCGGCGTCCCGCTGCTCGGGAGAGCCCCGCGTCCCCATTTCGCCGCGGGTGAGATCGAGGATCCCGAACGTGCGCCCGGAGGCCGCGATCTTCGCCAGGGTTCCGCCGCACGTGAGCTCCAGGTCGTCCGGGTGGGCGGAAACGGCGAGGACGTCGACGGTCTCGGCGCTCATTCGTAATCCACGAAACGCGCGCCGTCGGTCCGGCATTCCGCCGCCCCGGAGAGCGCCGGGACGAAATCCGTCCCGAAGCGCAGCGCGTAGGTGAGCGGTCCGAAGACCCGGTCGGCGGGGGCGCCCCCGGGCGTCAGAAAGGTCTCGATCGTTTCGATCCGGCGCATGCGATCGGCGTCGCGGCGTTCGGCGGCGCGATCGACCTTCTCGCGAAGCCGCGCGATGGCGTGTGCGGCCTTCTCCCCCGCTCCGGATGCGACCGGCTCGAGCGTCGGATCCACGGCGCGAATCTCCGGCCCGAGCGCGGTCAGCCTCTCCGCCACCTCGCGTTCGAGGGCCTGGAGCCTGGGAGAAACGGCGGGCGGCTCCGGCCGCGCGACCTCCCGGACGCGGAAGAGATCGGCGTCGGCGACGCCGAGTGCCTCGAGCGCGCGGCGCTCCCGCGCTCCCCGGGGCAGGAGGTGCGGGCGGGGAAGGAAAACGGGCCGCGCCACCCCGAGCACCCCGAAGAGCGGGGCCGTCTGGGCGTGGTACGCGAGCTCGGAAGGTCCGAGGACCTCCACGGCGACCGGGAAGAGATGCGACTGCAGAACCGGCCGGAGCAGCGCGGCGGCTGAAGGACGAGAGCCCTCGCGAGAGACGAACTCCGTCAGCGAATCGGCCGTGAACCGCTCGTCGTGCCCGTGAACGCCGAACGTTCGCCCGTCCCAGGAGATCTTCTTTCGAACCCCGTCCTCGATCACGAAGGCGGGGAAATCGCCGGTTCCCCGCTCGACCTGGGGCGCGAATCCGGCGTCTCCCAGCCGGCGATCCGCTTCGTCGAGAGCCGCGGTGATCGCGCCCGCCTCCGCGAACGCGTGCCGGAAGAATTCGAGCACCGGCGCGCGCCATCGCGACTCGAGCGGGTCGACCCAGTCGAGCGCGGCATCCGGAAGGAGGGACGAGAGCGTCCGGCGGAAGGCGTCCGCGTACGTGGTTCCCGGCGCCCAGGCGCCCGCGAAACGCGCGATGACGTCCTCGGAAGCCGACGGGTCCCGTCCCGCTTCGGCGAAAACATTCTCGATCTCCGGCGGGATCGGCACCGTCCCCGCCGGTTGAAAGCTCTGGGGCGGAACGGGAAGGCGGATCTCCTCCGGCGCGCCGTCGACCAGAAGCGTCGCCCGGGCGACTTCGCGGAGATCGTGGTCTTCCGAAGCGATCCAGAACAGCCCGCGCGCGGCGACTCCCCGGGCCGCGAGCCGTTCGGCGAGGCGGGATACGGCGGCGGCCTTGATGAGCGCCAGGAGAGGCCCTCCGAGGAGTCCCGCCTGCTGCCCCGCGGCGGCGGCGACCTGTCCGTTTCCGCGCGCGAGAAGCTCCCTCGCCCGCCCTTCGACCGCCTCGAACGTCGGCGGGTCGGGGAAAAACGCCCCGGCATTCCCCCGCGCGAACGCGAGAAAAAGCCGGGGAATCCCCGGCATCGATTCGAACGGAATCATCGCGACGCATTATGCACCGGCTCCCGTCGTCCGCGGCGCGCTCCGTCGCATCCGCGACGTTCGCGGGGCCCGGATCGCGAATGCTCCCGCCGAGCGGCGGAGGTCTGCGATGGGGAAGGCCGCCGCGTTCCGCCGCGCCGCGGCGCGCGCGAGGCCGACGGATATAATCGGGCCCCGTGCCGCGCCGCAACCAGAGCCTCACCCGCGAGTATTACGAAGCGATCCTCGTCGCGGTCATCTTCGCGCTCTTCGTGAGGACCTTCGTCGTGCAGGCCTTCCAGGTGCCGAGCGGTTCGATGGAACAGACCGTGCTCGTCGGCGATCACATGCTCGTCAACAAGTTCGTCTACGCGCCGCACGGCGACAACGTCCTCGAGAAGCTGCTTCCGTACCGCAAGCCCAGGCACGGGGACGTGTTCGTCTTCAAATTCCCGCTCAACCCCGATCGCGACTTCATCAAGCGGGTCGTCGGACTGCCCGGCGATCGAATCGAGGGAAGGAACAAGACCGTCCTCGTCAACGGCTCGCCGTTCCCGGAGACGCACACGTACCACACGGATCCTCACAACACGTATCCCGCCGACGAGAACCTGCCCGAGATGTACCGCAAGCGCGACAACTTCGGGCCGGTCGACGTGCCGGCGGACGGATTCTGGGCGATGGGAGACAATCGCGACAACTCCTACGACTCGCGCTTCTGGGGTCCCGTGCCCCGCGACAACGTGAAGGGGCGGGCCCTTCTGGTATACTGGTCGTACCAGGCGGAGCCCGATTCGGCCGAATGGCACGGCCTCGCGGACAAGATCGGCCGGCTCGCGGGTGTCGCCTTTCACTTCTTCACCCGGACGCGCTGGGATCGGACCTTCCGGCTCGTTCGCTAGGAGGCGGGATGGCGTCACGGCGATCGATGGCGGGAACCGGCAGGATCGGCTGCGTGATCTGGCTCGCCCTCCTGGCGATCACGATCCTGATCGCGAGCAAGGTCGTCCCGGTGAAGATGAAGACCTCCGAGTTCTACGACGCCATGCAGGAGCAGGCGCAGTTCGGGAGCATCAAGGGCGACGGAGCGATTCGCGAGGAGCTCTTCCGTAAGTCCCAGGAGCTGCAGCTCCCTCTCAAGAAGGAAGACATCGTCGTTCGCCGCGACATGGGCTACGTGTACGTCGAGGTCCACTACCAGCTTCCGATCGAGTTCCCGATCTACGGAACGTACGTGTGGCACGAGGACGACAAGGTTCAGAGACCCCTCTTCGCCACGTAGAAATCAGGCGCGGCAATAAATCGAGCGAATACGGGCGCGCCTTGCCGCGCCTCATTGAGAAGGGCATCGCACCGCGATCGACGTCTCTTCCCATCAGGTTCCAGGCAGGTTCAGACAGTTCGGAAAACCCGCGGGGATGACGCCCCAATCGCCGCGCGCTTCTTTTCGGGCAAAAAAAGAGCGGGGCCGAAGCCCCGCTCTTCGAAATCGCAGTGTCCCGCGACTTACTTCTTGGCGGCAGGCTCCGCCTTGGACGCGTGTACTTCGCCGTCCTTCATCGTCACGCCCGTGAGCGTGACTTCCTGAGCCATCATGCCTTCCATCGGCTTCTGGCAGTCGGCGTCGAAGTTGTAGACCTTCTTCGTCGCGTTGTCGTAGAAGGCGACCTTCTGGCCTTCCTTCACGCACTTCTCGCCGCACTCCTTGTGGCTGGCCGACGCGCCCTTGGCGCCGCAATGGGCCTCCGTGACCCATCCGGTCATGGTGTCGGCCGCCAGAGCGGCTCCGGCAATGAGCGCCGATCCGAGAATTCCAATGAGAACTTTCTTCATGGTTTCCCTCCTTCTTTTCGAACGGACGTTTGAGTGACCGCGGCCGATTCTATGGAATCCCGCCGGAGATAAGCAATCGACCCGGAATCCTTAATGCGCCGAGAATCGGGAGCCGATGTCCCGGCGGAAAGTCTTCCCTTCGAATTGGATACGGTCGGCGGCCGCGTAAGCCCGTTCCGAGGCCTCCGAGAGGTTTGCGCCCCGTCCCGAGACGACGAGGACCCGCCCTCCCGAGGTGACGATCTTCCCTTCGCGAAGCGCCGTCCCCGCGTGAAAGAGGTTGACGCCCGGCATGGACTCGGCCTCTTCGAGGCCCTCGATCGGGAAACCGGTCTGGTACGAACCGGGGTATCCCGCCGAGGCGAGGACCACCGCCACGCATGCTTCGGGCTTCCACGCGAGCTCCCGCCCGGCGAGGTCGCCGCTCGCGCACGCGGCGAGCACGGGCGCCAGGTCCGAATCGAGCCGGGGAAGGATCGCCTCCGTTTCGGGATCGCCGAACCGCGCGTTGAACTCGAGGACCTTCATGCCATCGCTGGTCAGCATCAGACCGACGTACAGAACCCCGCAGAACGCGCGCTTCTCGGCCGCGAGGGTCGACAGAACCGGGTAAACGATCTCCTTCAGGACGGCCGCCGCCTGCTCGCCTCCGAGCACGCCGGCCGGCGAATGGGCGCCCATCCCGCCGGTGTTCGGCCCGCGATCCCCCTCGAACACCTTCTTGTAGTCCTTGGCCGTCGGGAGAGCGAGCGCCGTTTTCCCGTCGCACAAGGCGAGGAAGGACGCCTCTTCCCCTTCGAGGAACTCCTCGACGAGGATCCGGTCCGCGGCGTTCCCGAAGACCTTCTCGTCGAAGAAGAGATCGAGCGCGGTTCCGGCCTCCTCGCGCGAGGCAACCGCCATCACTCCCTTGCCCGCGGCGAGACCGTCGGCCTTGAGCACCGCCGGGTAACCGAGCTCCGAGAGCGCCCTTTCCGCCTCCGCGCGCGTGGCGCAGAACGACGCCCGGGCCGTCGCGATGCCGAGACGCCGGCAGAGCTCCTTCGAGAAGATCTTCGAGGCCTCGATCTCGGTGGCGAGGCGCGTCGGCCCGAAAATCGGCAGGCGGCGCTTCTGGAACTCGTCGACGATTCCCAGCGTGAGCGGGAGTTCCGGACCGACAACGGTGAGCCCGACGTCCACGCGTTCGGCGAAATCGGCGAGCTCGATCACCGAGGCCGCCGAGATCGGCACCACGTCCGCGATCCTTCCGATTCCGGCGTTTCCCGGAGCGGCGAAGATCTCCCCGACGGAACCTCCTTCCCGAAGCGCGGAGGCGATCGCGTGCTCCCGGCCGCCGGATCCGACGAGGAGAACTTTCATCGAAGGAGGCTCATGGATGGCGGGAAAGTCTATCGCAACCGCGTCGCGCCTCCCGGTTCTCTCGCCGGGGAGGTTGCGATACATTCGACCGCATGAAGTTCGAGCTTCGCGGCTGCGGAACCGCTCTCGTCACCCCTTTCGACGACCGGGGAAGAATCGACTTCTCCGCGCTCGAGGCGCTCGTCGAATGGCAAATCGCCGAGAAGGTCGATTTCCTCGTCACGTGCACGCCCGAGGGAGAGTCGCCGGCGCTGTCGGGCGACGAGCGCAAGGCGGTGACGGCGCACGTCGTCAAGATCGCCAACGGCCGGGTGCCGGTCGTCGCCGGCGCGGGGGGCAATCACACGGCGAAATCGGTGTTCTGGGCGAGAGACGCCGTCGCCGCCGGCGCCGCGGCGATCCTCTCCGTGTCCCCGTCGTACAACCTTCCGAGCGAGGAAGGCCTCTACCGTCATTTCACCGCGATCTCCGACGCGACCCGGTTGCCGATCATCCTCTACAACGTTCCGGCCCGGACCGGCGAAGACCTCGATTCGGAAACGATCGTCCGCCTCGCGCAGATCCCGCGGGTCGTCGGCCTCGCGGACGCCTCGACGAATTTCCGCAGGCTCGCGAGACTCATTCCGAGGCTTCCGGCGGACTTCGCGGTGTATTCCGCCGACGACGCGACGGCGCTCGCCGGATTCGGGCTCGGGATGAAGGGGCTCGTCTCGATCGCCGCCAACGAGATCCCGGGACCGGTCGCCCAGATGGTGCATGCCGCGCTCGACGACCGCAACGAAGAGGCGCGGGCGATCCATCAGAAGTATTTCCCGCTGATCGACCTCAACCACTGCGAGCGCAGCCCGGGCCCGGTGAAGGCGGCGCTCGCCATGATGGGGCGCTGCGGAGAGACGCTTCGCCTCCCGCTCGCTCCGGTGCGCGACGAGTCCCGGCGGCGGATCGAAAAGGTTCTCCGGGGCCTCAAGCTCGCGGGTCGCGCCGCGCGCTGATCAAAGGTCCTCGACGACCCAGACCTTCCCGTACCGGAAGACGACTTTCTTTCCGATCGACTCGTATCGCCACGTCTCGGTCCCCGCGGCGTCCTTGTCGATCGAATTCGGTTCCCCCCAGATCGAGCGGACTTCGTCCTGAGTCATGGTCACCGAGACCGTCTGGCCGGCGGCGGCGCTCTCGACCGACTGCACCTGATTCACCCGCGCGCGCTCTCTTTCGGCCGCCCGCTCGGCCTTCGGGATCACCTGTTCGGTGTTCGTGACGTTCTTCTCGATCGCGCGGTCGAGCAGGGTCGTCTTGTTCGCGACGTACCAGACGACGCCGATCATCACCAGCAGAGCCGTGATCCACCTCATCGGAGCAGCCTCCCGCCCGTCACGAAACGGTCCTCCGGGCCACTCTCCCCAGGCCGGCCTGAGCGACGGGGGGTACCACGACCGACTCGCCGCGGCGCCGCTCGCCTGAGGCTCGCGTCTCGACGCTCGGGATCGTTCGGGTTCCTCGCACCCTCATCCCTTCCTCGCGACCTTTCCCATTCCGGCCTGTGCGATCGGGCGCACGACGATTTCGTCGATGTCGACGTGCGGCGGCCGCGTGAGCGCCCAGACGATGCAGTCCGCGATGTCGGCGGCGGACAGCGGCTCGAACCCGCGGTAGACCTGGTCGGACATCGCCCGGGCTTCCCGCGGCTGTTCCTCGCCGTGGAAACGCACGATCGAGAATTCCGTCTCGACGAGGCCGGGGCACACTTCCGTGACCCGGACGTTCCTGCCGTTGAGCTCGAGGCGCATGGCCTGCGTGATCGCCTTGACCGACCATTTCGTCGCGCAGTAGACCGACCCGCCTTCGTACACGCCGAGTCCCGCGACCGAGCCGATGTTGACGACGTGTCCCCGGTTGCGTTCGATCATGTGCGGGAGGACGAGCCGGGACATGTGAAGGAGCCCCTTCACGTTCGTGTCGATCATCTCGTCCCACTCGCTCTCGATCCCTTCGGCGACCGGCTGTCGCCCCCGCGCGAGTCCCGCGTTGTTGACGAGAACGTCGAGGCGCCCGAATCGGTCGAGAGACGCCCGGACGAAGTCCTCGCAGTCCGTCACGCGCCGCACGTCCATTCCCACCGACAGCGAATCGGTTCCGTGCGCGTCGCGGAGCTCGGCGGCGAGCTTCTCCACGCGATGCCGGCGGCGCGCGCCGAGCGCGAGCCGGACCCCGAGCGGCGCCAGGAGCCGGGCGGTCGCCTCGCCGATTCCGGAGGAAGCTCCCGTGATGAGGACGACCCTGCCGTCGAGCTCCATCGCGCGGCTATTTTAAGCCTTCGAGTACGCGAAGGGCCGCCGACTTGAAGACCGCCGTGACCTCGGCGCCGGGTACGATCGCCAGCGCGGCGACGGCATCGCGCGTGATCCGCGATCGAAGGCGCCGGGGGCCGTCCGCGAGCGTCAGCAGCACCGCGTCCCCGGCCTCTTCGATCGATTCGACGCGCATCGGCAGCACGTTTCGCGCCGAGATCCCGTCGACGGGACCCCGCGCCACGAGCACGTCTTCCGCGAAGAGCGCCAGCGTCAGGACGTCCCCCGGCCGGCCGGCGACTTTCGGCGTACGGAGCACGGCCCCTTCCCACACGACCTGCGTGCCGCCGCCCGGCGCGTCGCCCCGCACCGTTCCCGGGAGGAAGTTCTCGACTCCGGAGATGCGCGCGACCGGCCACGCGCCCGGACGCGACAGCGTCTCGATCGGCTCCCCTCGGGCGATCACGCGGCCGTTCTCGACGACGGCGACTTCCCCGGCGAACGCAAAGACCTCCTCCACGTCGTGAGTCACGAGAACGGCCGGAACGCCGGCGAGGCGCGGCAGGCTCCCCAGGAGCGGCAGGATCTCCCGGCGCGCGGGCGCGTCCAGGTTCGCGAAGGGCTCGTCGAGGAGCAGGATGTCCGGGCCCGCGGCGAGGGCGCGGGCGATCTGCACGCGGCGCGTCTCGCCGCCCGAGAGCTCGTGCGGTCTCCGGTTCTCCAGCCGCTCGATCCCCGGGACCGGCGGAACGCCGCGGCGCAGCGCCCGGTCCGCCGCGCACGAGAGCGCGAAGGCGATGTTCTCGGCGACCGTCATCGCGGGAAAGAGATCCGGCGCCTGGCGAACGTACCCGACGCGCCGCCGCCGCGGCGGAAGATCGATCCCGGCCGTGGAGTCGAAAAGAACCGACCCGCCGATCCGGATGCGCCCTTCGGCCGGACGCACGAGCCCCGCGACCGCGTCGAGGAGGGTCGTCTTTCCGGCGCCGGATTCCCCGAAGATCGCGAGCGCCGCCGCGTCGCTGTCGATCCGGAAATCGGCGTCGAGCGCGCCCCGGCGAATCCGCGCGGAAACGGAGATCACTGCCATCGGCGGGGCAGGCTCCGATGGGCCGCCAGCAGCGCGGCGTACGCGAGGACGGTCGTGACCGCGACGAGCGCCGCGGCCCGGCGGTCGTCCCCCGCCGAGAACGCGTCGTAGATCGCGATCGAAAGCGTCTGCGTCCGGCCCGGAATGTTCCCGGCGACGAGGAGCGTCGCGCCGAAATCGCCGACGGAACGGGCGAACGCGAGGATCGCGGCGGACGCGAGGCCGCGCGACGCCGTCGGGAGCGTCACGCGAGCGAAGACTTTCGCGTCGGACGCGCCGAGGAGCCGGGCGGCATCCTCCCAGCGGGGATCGACGGCCGCGAGGGCCGTCCTCGCGGTCACGAAGAAGAGGGGAAACGAGACGCACGCGGCGGCGACGACGGCTCCCTTCCAGTCGAACACGAGCGGAATCCCGTGCCGTTCCAGGAAACGGCCGAGCGCGGTCGAACGGCCGAGGAGGAGCAGCAGATACCAGCCGAGCGTCGTCGGAGGGAGGACGAGGGGGAGCAGCAGCGCGGACTCCGCGAACGGATTCCCCCGCCTCGCGAAGCGGTGCGCGAGGGGAAGGCCGACGACCGCGGCGAGCGCGGTCGAACAGAGCGCGATCCGGAACGTCAGCAGGAGAGGCGTCCAGACGCTCACGGCAGCCGGTATCCGTACCGGGCCCAGACCTCGCGCCCCGCGGCGGCCCGCAGGAAATTCGAGAATGCCGCGGCGTCGGCAGCGTGCGCGCCACCGGCGACGATCGCGAGCTCCTGGCGGATCGGAGGGTACAGATTCGACGGAATCGTGTATTTCGAAAGGCCCGAACCACGAGCCTCCGACTCGGCGGCGAATCCCGCGTCGGCGTCTCCCGTCTCCACGTATCGCAGCGCATCGCGGACCGTCTCCGCGAACACGAGGCGAGGACGGAGGGTTTCGGAGAGTCCCAGGTTCTCCAGAACGCCCATCGCGGCCCGGCCGTACGGCGCGGTCCTGGCGTTGGCGAGCGCGATTCTCCGGAGAGCCGGATTCGCGAGATCGCGGACCGACGAGATCCCCGGCCGGCCGCGTGCCGTGACGACGACGAGCGCTCCGACGGCGTACGGCGCACGGCTTCCCGGCACGATCCGGCCTTTCGACTCGAGAGCCGCGACGAATCCCGCGTCGGCGGACAGAAAGAGGTCGAACGGAGCGCCCTCTTCGATCTGCCGCGCGAGGATGCCCGAAGCGCCGTACGACACGACGACGCGCGTGCCGGTGCGGGCCTCGAACGCCGCGCGGAGCTCTTCGAGCGCGGGTCGGACGTTCGCCGCGGCCGCGACGGTCAGGGAGGGGGTTTTCGCCGCCCGCGCTCCCGGCGCCAGGAGAACGAGCGCCGCCGCCGCGATTTTTCGAGAGATCACCGGGCCCGGAGTCTATCGCGGCGGACGCCGCCGGACCCGAAAGGACGACGGCCCGGCCCCTTGATTCGTCCAGCTCGCGCCTGACGTCGCGGTCCGAGAACCGGTCGCGCGAGACAACGGGAAGGAGGATGGGGCGAGCGATGGGACTTGAACCCACGACATCCAGATCCACAATCTGGCACTCTAACCAACTGAGCTACGCTCGCCGTTGGAACTGGGGAGTTTACCGGAGACGCGTGCCGGTGCCAACCGGATGCGGGGCCGAAGAGCCCTGCGCTATACTTCGCGACTCGCTCTTTGCACCCGTAGCTCAACTGGATAGAGCGTCAGCCTCCGGAGCTGAAGGTTGGCGGTTCGAGCCCGCCCGGGTGCACCACAACATCGTCAAAGCTGCGTCACGGGGGAGAGCCCGAGAGGTCCTCCTCTCGGGTAGAAC
>DASTIQ010000130.1 GCA_035717485.1 Thermoanaerobaculia bacterium
GTTTCCACGTCCGTGACCCGGTGATCCCGCAGGTTGATGACGATCTTTCCGTCCGTGTACAGGTACGTCCAATGCCCGGAGACGATCTCGCCGCGGCTCTCGAGCTTCTCCGACGGCGCGCCGAGCGCGGCGGCAAGCTCCGATTCCTTCATGTTCTGGCGGATTTTCTCGCGGTTGTCGTAGGTCTTCCCCGCCAGCATGCCGCGCGAGGCCTGCGCGAGATCCTGTCGGGCGGGGATCACGGCGTCGTTCTTTCCCCCGCACGCCGCCGAGAGGAGAAGGAGAACGACCGCGGCGAGTCGGCGGCCGTGTCGACCCGTCCTCACGAGAACTCTTTCACTTCCGTGAGCAGGCGTTCGACCTCGCGGTAGAGGCCGCGCGCGCGCCGGGCGAGAGCGTCCCCTTGCACCGCGAGATCCGGCGAAAGAAACAGGGTCTGCCGCTCGATTTCCGCGAGAGCCCCGAGAGCGCGCCGCCGGTCGTCGGCGATTTCCCTTTCGGGCTCGTCGGAGAGCGCGTCGGCGAGCGAGGAAGGGACCGTGACGACCACTTTCCGGAGATGCCGCGCGACCGTCGGCGTCGTCGATTTCGCCTGATCCGACAGCGCGTACGCTGCTTCGACGAGACCCATCGCCTCGAGCCAGAGCCGGTGGTCCTTGTAGGCGGGATGAGGCATCGCGAGCGCTATAATAGCGGTCTTTGAGCGCCTCCCCGCCCCGCTCCGACACCCCCGATCTCGCCGGTTTCCGCGTTCTCGTCGTCGACGACGAGGAATCGATCCGCTTCGGCCTCGGGCGGCTTCTCGCGCAGCGCGGAGCGCAGACGGAAGCGGCTCCCTCGATCGGCGCCGCCGCGGCGCTCCTCGACCGGTTCCGCCCGGACGCGATCCTCCTCGACCTGAAGCTTCCCGACGCCGACGGGCTTTCCGGCCTTCGCCGGCTCCGCGAGGCGCGCCCCGACGCGCGGATCGTGATGATGACGGGCTTCGGCACGATCGAGAACGCGGTCGAGGCCGTCAAGTCGGGAGCGGAAGATTTCCTCACGAAACCAGTCGCTCCCGAGCATCTGTTCCACGTGCTCGGCCGCCTGGCCGAGGCGAAGCGCCTCGAGATCGAGAACCGGGCGCTCAAGCGCGAGCTGAACGAAGCGGATCCGGAGCTCTTCTGGGGCGAGTCGGCGGCGGTCGTCTCGCTGCTCGCCGAAGCGAAGCGGGTCGCCCGTTCCGACTCGCTCGTCGTGCTGACGGGGGAGAGCGGCACGGGAAAGGGAGCGCTCGCGCGCCAGATCCACCGCTGGAGCGCCCGATCCGCCGCGCCATTCGTCAACGTCAACTGCGCGGGTCTTTCGCACGATCTCCTCGAGTCGGAGCTCTTCGGGCACGAGAAGGGCGCCTTCACGGGCGCGGGATCGGCCAAACCCGGTCTCTTCGAGCTCGCCCACCGCGGCACGCTCTTTCTCGACGAGGTCGCCGAGATCGATCTCTCGCTGCAGGCCCGGCTGCTGAAAGCGATCGAGGAGAAGCGCTTCCACCGCGTCGGCGGGATCGCCGAGCGCGTCGTGGACGTCCGCGTGATCGTGGCGACGAACCGCGACCTGAAGACCGAGGTCGCCGCCGGCCGCTTCCGGCAGGACCTGTATTTCCGCCTGAACGTCCTC
The DNA here is from genome assembly GCA_035717485.1 of Thermoanaerobaculia bacterium. Taxonomy (NCBI): domain Bacteria; kingdom Pseudomonadati; phylum Acidobacteriota; class Thermoanaerobaculia; species Thermoanaerobaculia bacterium. The sequence goes on from DASTIQ010000130.1 coordinate 1,657, forward strand.
GAGCTCGTCCTGCCTCCGCTTCGCGAGCGGCCGGAGGACGCGCCGCTCCTCGCGGCGCGGTTTCTCGTGGAGTTCGACGCGAAAGCCGGGCATCCGCAGCCGCGTGCGCTGACGCCGGCCGCGCAGCGGCTTCTCTCGGCGTATTCCTGGCCGGGGAACGTTCGCGAGGTGCGGAACCTCGCGGAGCGGATCTCGATTCTCGGGACGGACTCGGCGATCGACGCGCCGGAGATCACGCGGCTCCTCGGCGTGCCGCGCGAGGCGGCCGGCAAGAGCGCGCTTCCGACGCTCGAGGAGAAGGAGCGCGAGTACGTCGCCGACGTGCTGCGCCTGACGGGGGGGAACAAGTCCGCGGCGGCGGAAATCCTCGGCATCACCCGGGCCACTCTCTACGCGAAGCTGAAGGGGAGCGAGGAGCCGGCTTCGCGCTGACTCCGAACTGGCTTCTTTCTGGCCAGTCCCGTATGGAAATCGAACACGGGCGACCTGACAATATAGACAGGCAGGTGTTCCCGAGGGTTAGAAGAATCAACGAGTTCCCGCGGCCGAGGACCAGGGTCGGCGGGGGCATCTTTACTGCTAATTCGTCTCTCAGTGATTTCCGCCACGCCACGCGTTTCGAATCGCGGCTTCACGATCATCGAGCTGATCGTCGTCGTCGCGATCGTGGGGATCGTCCTCGCGATCGCCCTGCCCTATTTCGGGGTCATCTCACGGCGTGCCCACCTCGACGCGGCGGCACGCGCGGTTCAGATGGACCTGCTCAAGGCGCGCGTCGCCGCACTTCGGAGAGGTTCCGACGTCGGGGTCGAAGTATCGACCGACGTCAGCAAGGATTCCTACCATTCGGCGATCGTCTACATAGACGCCAATGCCAACGGCGTGCTGGACAGCGGTGAGACGATCCTTGCGAGGTCGCCGCTTCCTCCCAGTGACGCGAATCTCGTCTATCGAATCGCGGCGCTCAACAGCGTTGCTCCGGGAACGAGTGCCCAAACGTTCTCGTTCGTCTTCTCGCCGCTCGGAAACGCGACGACCGGCAGCTCCTCGAAGGCTCTCTTTCTCTCCGATGGGAAAGGGAACCTGATTCAGGTTGGAGTTCCGATCGCGACTTCGGGCAAGGTCGCGATGACGAAATTGTCCGGCGCGTCCTACGTTCCGCCGCCGTGGATATGGTACTGATGGGCCGGCGAGTCCGCGGGTTCACGCTGGTCGAGGTGCTGATCGCTCTCGCCCTGATGGCGATCGCCATGCTCGCCATCGTTCCCCTCTTCGCGAACTCGATGAAGAGCAACGCCGTCGGCCAGGACTTCGCGTCGCTGAATGCTCTCGCGAAGGAGCGCCTGGAGGAAATCCTCCAGTACAACTTCACGGATGCGCGTCTGACCGTTCCCACGGGGGCGGAGGTCACTCTCGATGTCGCCGGGACTCCCACCCTCGTCGCCGGCCAGCTCTATCGAAACATGCACCCCCTGACGCAAACGGACGGAACGGTCTCCCTCTCCTACCCGTACGAGCTGGTGTACGTCGTGCAGGACTACAACCTCGACGCTTTCGGCCGTCCGGATTTCACGACCGCCGTGGACGACAGCGACGCTTCGTGGACCGCCAAGACCGGCGTGAAGCTCATCACCGTATTCGCCGCATCGTCCCGCGAAAGCCTTTCGGGGACGACGTACAACCTCGGGTCGAACACGACCGACCCGACGAAGCTCTTGCTGTCGTCCGGATCGACGGGCAAGCAGATTCGGATCAGCGCCGTGAAATCCCCGTAGGAAATCGACCCGATGCGCACCGAGCCTTTTTCACGTTCGCGCCCTCGATCTCGCCGGGAGACGGGGTTCTCGCTGATCGAAGTCCTCGTCTCGATCTTGATCATGATGGTCGTCGTCATCGGCATGATGACCATGTTCGACCGGAGCGCGAAGATCACGAAGACCGAAAACAGCGTCACGGATGCCCAGCAGTCCGTTCGGTACGCCGCGTATCAGCTCGTCCGGGAAGCGCGAATGGCGGGCGCAGGCGGTGTGCCCGCGAGCCTGACGGTCGGCACCCTTCATCAGCTCGGGGTTTCCCTGAACCTCGGGTCGACGAAATGGGGCGCCGCCGCCAAGTTTCTCTCGAACAACGTCAACGCCGGCGGGAGCGGGGACGTCGTCTGCATCGGCGGTGCGTGCGGCACCTCGGGCGCACACCACGTTCGAGTCGGCACGGACATCCTGCACGTTCGGGGTGTCATCGCGAACGCGGTCTTCGATCTCGGCTCGAGCAACTGGTCGATCTCCGGCACGACCGGCACACTCGTGGTCAACCCGTGCACGAAGTTCTCGGACCCGACGGCCACCGCGAGCTCTCCTTGCTTTCCGAACGGGACGAACGACATGAGCGCGTTCGACAGCTCGCTGGCGAACCGGCTTTTCGTCATGTCCGACGCCCTCGGAAACGTCGGCGTCGGTCTCGTCTCGGGAGATCCGGTCGTCGCAAAGGTCGACAGCTCGAAATCGTGCGCCGTCGCGAAGAATTGCACGGCGACCGTCACGATCGCGATCGGGAACGCCGCGACGCCCGACACGACCTACCCGCAGACGCTCTGTCCGAACGGGGCGTTTCCGATCGGCCTGACGGTTCCCACGCGGGGAGGCATCCTCGACGATCGCGTGTACTTCATCGACGACGGCCCGAGCACGGCGACGAACTGCAACTCGGCGGCTTCCCGAGCCGTTCAGGACCAGAGTCCCGGGCCATGTCACCCCGTCCTTTCCTATGCCGATTGGGTGACGGGCGATTCGTCGGCCTCGCCGTTTTCGACGGCGACGGTGACTCCGGTGGCCGACGACGTGGAGGACCTGCAGGTCGCCTACGGAATCGACTTCTACGACGCCGTCGCGAATACCGGGACGTTTACGAGCCCTGCCCCCACCAAGTTCGATACCACGACCGGTTTGCCTCTCGATTACCCTTCGGACAATTCGCTGTCGATCACGACCCAGGCGACGTTCACGACGATCGTCAACGATGCCCGCGGCACGTCGTCACCCAACGCCGATCCGTCGGAGGACGTCTCGTCGGCGGACGCGGATGAATGGATCTGGAATCGAGCCGGGGAGCCGGCCTCCGGAACATTCGACTACAACAGCGACCTGTCCCGGCTTCGCGGGCTCGAAGTGGCCCTCCTCGCGAAGGGTTCCCAGCCGGACCCGTCGGGACGAGCGCCGGGTTCGGTCGCCATGCCGGCTTTTCTCGGCGCTTTCGCCTATCCGCTGATGGACAGTGCCGCGGAAACGGTGAGCCAGCCGACGAGCGGAATCGCGTTTCCTTACCGGCGCCGAACGCAAACCTTGAGGATCATGCTGAGGAACTTCAATCTCCAATGAAGACGACCAGAAGGCCAGGGCGCTTCCACGCATCGAGTGGGAAAGAGAGCGGGGCCGCGCTGATCACCGCGATCCTCGTGATCTTCATCCTGACGATTTTCGGGCTCGCGCTCCTCTTTACGACCACGTCGGAGTTTCAGACCGCCGGGGCGGAGACGGTCGTCAATCGCGCGTTCTACGCGGCCGATTCGGGGGTTCAGTACGGCGTGCAGCAGGCCAAATTCAACCAGCAGCAAGGGCCATGCACCGTCGGAGGGACCCTCGGCTACTGGTGTTTCACGGTGCCCGAGCGCAACCCGGGGGCGACGGATCGGACTCTGGCCGTTCAAGTGAGCCCGTTCCGGCTCGTCGATTTCCAGCTCGCTCCGAGTACGCAACTGAACGTCGGGGCCACGCCCCTGTTCAACGTCGGGTACCACTTCGATTCCTTCGCGAGCAACACGCTTCCGGGCACGTCCACGATTTCCTCTCAGAAGAACATTTCCGTCGACGTCGTCGTGGGCCCGATGCCTTTCATTCTCCCGAACCACTGAGCGAGGCCGAACATGAAGAACCCCCTTTCGAAGGCGCTCCTGGCCGTCGTGGCGCTCGCCGCCGCGGCGCGCGTGGGACGCGCCGACGACCGAAACCTGCTCTACACGCAGCAGGCCGCGTCGCCGAACATCCTCGTCATGGTTTCGAACACGACGACCATGGAAAACAAACCCGCGACC
>DASTIQ010000131.1 GCA_035717485.1 Thermoanaerobaculia bacterium
TGCTGATCGCCGACGAACCGACCTCGTCGCTCGACCCTCCGCTCGCCTCGCAGGTCCTCGAGCTCGTCGATCGCCTTCGGCGCGATCGGGGACTCGCTCTCCTCCTGATCACCCACGATCTGCGGCGCGCCGCCGCCTGCGACGGCGTGTCCGTGCTGTACGCGGGACGCATCGTGGAGGAGGCGGCCGGAGCGGACTTCGCTCGCGGTCCCCGCCATCCGTACGCCGCGGCCCTCGCGGCGTCGGGCGGAAGCGGCTCCGCCGGCCGCCTTCCGGTGATCCCCGGGCGCGCGCCTTCGCTCGCCGAGCGCGCCGAGCCGCGGTGCGCATTCGCGCCGCGGTGCGCGGACGTGTTTCCGCGGTGCGAACGGGAGAAGCCGGATCTCTACGCCGCGGGCGCCTCGCGGGCGCGCTGCTTCCTCTACGCTCCCGAAGCCGCATGAGCGGCGCGCTCCTCCGGGTCGAGGGGATTTCGAAGACGTACGCCGCGTCCGGCGCCTTCGGCGCGGGAAAGCGCGCCGAAGCGCTCGACGGCGTGTCGTTCGACCTTTCCGCGGGAGAAGCGCTGGCGATCGCCGGGGAGTCGGGAAGCGGGAAGACGACGCTCGGACTGATCGTCGCGCGTCTCGAGGAGCCGACGCGGGGCGCGATCCTCCTGGACGGAGAGGACTGGCTCGCGCTCTCGGGTCGGGCGCTCCGGCGCGCGCGCCGAAACGTGCAGATCGTCTTCCAGGATCCCGCCACGTCTCTCGATCCCCGCATGCGCGCGGGGGACTCGATCGCGGAGCCTCTCCGCGCGCTCTGCGGCCTCTCGGGCCCGGCGCTCCGGAGCCGGGTGGCGGCGCTCCTCGGCGAAGTCGGGCTGGAACCGTCGGCCGCCCGCCGGTACCCGCGGGAATTCTCCGGCGGAGAGCGGCAGCGGATCGCGATCGCGCGCGCGATCGCGCCCGGGCCGCGGATCGTCGTCTGCGACGAGCCGGTGGCGGCGCTCGATGCGTCGGCGCGCGCGCGCGTGCTGAACCTGCTCCTCGACCTGAGGGAACGGACGGGCGTCGCCTACCTCTTCATCTCGCACGACATGGACGCGATCCGGACCGTCGCCGACCGCGTGGCCGTGCTCTACGGAGGGCGGCTCGTCGAAGAGGCGCCCGCCGCCGATTTCTTTTCGGGGCCTCGCCATCCGTATTCCGCGGCGCTGCTCGCGGGGCGGGCGATTCCCGGAGAGCCGCCCGATCCCGCGTCGCTCCCGCCGGGGTGCCGTTTCCATCCCCGTTGTCCCTCCGCGCGCTCCCGATGCTCTCAGGAAGAGCCGCCGCTCGCGGCAGAGCCGGAAGGACGGCGCGCCGCTTGCTTTTTTCCGTCGGAACAGGCAGAAAAGACGAAACTTTCCGGCGCGGATCGCGTAATCGGATAGCGAACGACGCTGACGAGGAGTATGAGTCGATGAAAACCTTCACGGCCCTGACGATCACGGCATGCGCGGCGGCCTTCGCCGGGACCCTGGCGGCGCAGACCCACCTCGCGCCGCCTCCTCCCGCGGCGCCTCCGCCGCCGGCCGCCCCCGAGCACCCCGCGGTTTCCGTGACCGTCTCCGCGCGTGCGGGCAAGACTCCCCCGGAGCCGATTCCCGCGGCGGCCGAGGAAGGCGTGCGGCTGTCGCTGCGCGACGCGATCGCGCTCGCGCTCGCCAACAACGTGGATCTCCGGGTCGCGATCGCCGGAAACGAGGCGGGTTTCTACGGGGTCCTCCAGCAGAAAGGCATCTTCGATCCGCTCGCGTTCGCGACGGTCTCGTTCGACGACCTGCAGCAGCCGCAGGCGACGGTCCTCGGCGGCGGCGTATCAACCGACACGAAGACGACCGTCGGCGACATCGGGATTTCCCAGCTCGTGCCGACGGGCGGAACGTTCACGCTCGGCTTCGACAACACGAAGATCGACACGAACAACACGTTCTACCTGATCAATCCGTCCTACGACGCCTCCCTCTTCCTCGCCCTCAAGCATCCGTTGCTGCGGAATTTCGGGCGCAACGTGACGGAGCGGTTCATCCGCATCGCGAAGAACAACCGGGCGATGAACGACCAGACCTATCTCCAGGTCCTGCAGACGGGGATCACGACCGTCGAGCAGGCCTACTGGGACCTCGTCTACGCCCGCCAGAACCTGGAGGTGAAGAAGGAGTCCCGGGATCTCGCCCAGGAGCTCTACCGGATCACGAAGATCAAGATCGACGTCGGCTCCCAGGCGCCGATCGACATCGTCCAGACGGAAGCCGGCGTGGCGCAGCGGGAGCTCGACATCATCACCGCCACCCAGGCGGTCGGCGACGCCGAAGACCGGATGAAGCGGCTCCTCAACTTCGGCGGCGCGAACCGATGGGACGACCACATCATCCCGACCGACGAAGTGCGCGTCGAGGCGACCCCGATCGACACCGCCGCCGGCGTCGAGGCGGCGATCCACAACCGCCCGGAGATCCGCAGCGCGATCTACAGCACGGCCAACGCGCGGATCAACTACGACTTCGCGCGGAACCAGCTCCTTCCGCAGCTCGACTTCAACGCGCAGTACGGGTACGCGGGCCTCGGCGGTCCGTTCCACGTGCTCGACGCGAACAACAACCCGACGGGCGTCGTGATCCCCGGCGACTACGGCGACGCTCTGAGCCAGATCTCGCACACCGATTTCCGCCACTGGACCGTGGGGGTGAACCTCTCGGTGCCGATCCTGAACCGGACGGCGAAGGGCGCCGCCGGCGTCGCCCGGTGGTCCCTCGAGGGGTCGCTCGCGTCGCTCGAGCAGCTCAGGCAGAATGTGACGGTGGAGGTCCGCAACGACGCCCGCGCGATCGAGACGGCCCGCGAGTCCATCGCGGCGGCGGGGAAATCGCGCGAGCTCGCGGAGCGCAACGTCGATGCCGCCAAGAAGAAGTACGACAACGGCCTCGTCACGGCGTTCGAAGTCCTCTCCGTCCAGAACGATCTCGCGACGGCGCGCAGCGCGGAGCTCCAGGCGCTCACGCAGTACCGCGACGCGATGGTCGCCTACCACAAGGCGATCGGCGACCTCCTCGCGTGGAAGGACGTGCAGGTGGAGGGGCTCGATTCGGTTCCGACGCCCGACCCCGAGTCGCTCCGCCCGGGGCGGTAGCCGTTGACGGCCGGCCGTTCCGATCGACCGGCCGCTCGCTCCCTCCTCGCGCGCCGCGGCGGCGCGGCGGCGATCGCCGCCGCGGCGGCGGCGGCGATCGCGTTCATGCTCCGCGCCCGCGTTCCCGCCGTCGAAGCGTGGCGGGTCGCCCGGACGACCGTGAGCCCGGTCGCGGTTGGCCGGGGCACGATTCTCCCTCCGGCGGCCGTCACCGTCTTTCCGCGCGTCATCGGACGCGTGGCGCGAGTCCTCGTGACCCCGGGCGGGACGGTGCGCTCCGGAGATCCGTTGATCGAGCTGGATGGTGCGGCGTACACGGGGCAGGTCG
>DASTIQ010000132.1 GCA_035717485.1 Thermoanaerobaculia bacterium
GCCGCGATCTCCTCCCGGCACTCCCCGACCGCGAGCGCCTCTTCCGCCGAAGCCTCCCAGAGCGCCGGCGTCAGGAGCGCCTGCGAGAACGCGCGGTTCTGCGACGCGCGGTCCTTCATCTTCTCGTAGAGCACGCGCTCGTGCGCCGCGTGCTGGTCGACGATCCAGAGGCCGTTCTCCGCCTCGACCAGGAGGAACGATTCGTCGAACTGCGCCAGCACCCGGGCGGTCGGGCGCCCGGACGCCTCGACCTCGACGACCGTCGTGCTCTCTCCCGGGGTTTCGATCTCGAGCCGCAGGCGCCGGCCGCCGCCGGGCGCGGGGCGCGGGCCGGGCGGGGCCGCGTAGACCTCTCGCGCCTCCGCGACGGAAAAATCGGAGGACGGGGGCACCGGCACCAGCCGCCTCTCCTCCTTCCCCGCGGCGAGGGACGACACGAGCGTATGGAAGACGAGACGGAAGACCTCGGAAGGCCGCTCGAACCGGACCTCCGTCTTCGAGGGCGAGACGTTGACGTCGACCGCTCCCTCCGGCGCGTCGAGAAAGAGAAAAACGCCCGGATGGCGGTCCGTGCGGATCGCCTCCTTCGCGGCTTCCGCGATCGCCCGGGACATGCCGCGGTCCGCGACGCTCCGTCCGTTCACGTGGAGGAACTGGAGGCGCCGCGTCGGAAACGTGATCGAGCCCCGCGTGACGAGTCCGGACAGCGACAATGCGCCGGATCGCGCCTGGAACGGCAGGAGCTCGCCGAGCGTGTCGGCGCCGAACAGGCGGATCGCGCGCGCGGCCCGGTCCACGGCGGGCGGCGCCGCGAGGATCTCCCGGCCGTCCGTGCGGAGCGTGAACGCCACGTCGGGACGCGCCAGAGCCGCGCGGGTGACCGCCCGGGCGATTTCCCGCGTCTCGGCGGCGGGAGTTTTCAGGAACTTCCGCCGCGCCGGAGTGCGGCCGAAGAGGTCCTCGACCTGCACGTCCGTCCCTCTCGGGCGCGCCGCCGGGGAGACGCTCTTGTTCGAGCCGTGGTCGACCGTCACGCGGGTCCCCTCCGGCCCGGTTCCGTCCGACGTCGTGAGCGTCAGCCGGGCGACCGAGGCGATCGAAGGCAGGGCCTCTCCGCGGAAGCCGAACGTCCGGACGCCCGGAAGGTCCGCCTCGCTCGCGATCTTCGAAGTGGCGTGGCGCTCGACCGCGAGGGACGCATCCGGGCGGGACATGCCGCACCCGTCGTCGCGCACGCGGATCGACGCGATGCCGCCGCCGGCCGTCTCGACGTCGATCCTCGAGGCGCCGGCGTCCAGCGCGTTCTCGACGAGCTCCTTGACGACCGACGCCGGCCGCTCGACGACTTCGCCGGCCGCGATCCGGTCGATCGTGCGGGAGTCGAGCTTCCGGATCCGGTTCATGCCGTCCGGGAGAGCCCCGTGCCGGCGATCGCCGCCCGGGCGGCCGCGAGACGGGCGATCGGCACGCGATAGGGCGAGCACGACACGTAGTCGAGTCCGGTCTCGTGGAAGAAGGCGATCGACGCGGGATCGCCGCCGTGCTCCCCGCAGATGCCGACCTTGAGGTTCTTCTTCGCCGAACGCCCGCGCTCCGTTCCGATCGCGACGAGCTGCCCCACGCCCGCGACGTCGATGGTGGCGAAGGGATCGTGCGGCAGGATCCCCGCCTCGAGGTATTGGGGCAGGAACGATCCGATGTCGTCGCGGGAGAACCCGAACGTCATCTGCGTCAGGTCGTTCGTCCCGAACGAGAAGAAATCCGCCGCCGCGCCGATCTCGGCGGCGAGGAGGGCCGCCCGGGGAATCTCGATCATCGTGCCGACGCGGTACGGAACGCGGCGTCCCGTCTCCCGGAACACGTCGTGCGCGACGCGGTCGGTCATCTCCCGCAGGCGCGTGAACTCGGGGAGCGATCCGACCAGGGGAATCATGACCTCCGGGACCGGAGCTTTCCCGGAACGCGCGACCTCGACCGCCGCCTCGAAGATCGCCCGCACCTGGATCTCGTAGATCTCGGGGTGCGTGAGGCCGAGTCGGCAGCCGCGATGGCCGAGCATCGGGTTCGCTTCGGAGAGGCCCTCGACCTTTCCCTTGAGGACGTCGATCGAGATCCCCATCTCCTTCGCCGTCGCGGCGAGCGCCTTCGGCTCGCGGGGAAGGAACTCGTGGAGCGGCGGATCGAGGAGCCGGATCGTCACCGGCCTCTCTCCCATTTCCCGGAAGATCCCCGCGAAGTCCCCGCGCTGCATCGGAAGGATCTTCGCGAGCGCCTTTTTCCTCCCGTCGGCCGTCTCGGCGAGGATCATCTCGCGGACCGCCGTGATCCGCGCCTCCTCGAAGAACATGTGCTCCGTGCGGCAGAGGCCGATCCCCTCGGCGCCGAACGCCCGCGCCACGTGCGCGCCCCGGGGCGTGTCGGCGTTGGCGCGCACGCCGAGGCGCCTCACGCCGTCGGCCCATTCGAGGATCCGCGCGAACTGCCGGTAGAGCCGGGAGTCGGCCGCCTTGAGCTTCCCTTCGACCGCGACCTGGATCACCTCGGAAGGGCGCGTCGGCAGCTTTCCGGCGATCACCTCTCCCGTCGTCCCGTCGACCGAGAGGAAGTCGCCTTCCGAGACCGTCTTCCCGCGCGCCATCATGCGGGCGTACCGGGCGTCGATCGTGATCTCGCCGCACCCGACGACGCAGCACTTCCCCATCCCTCGGGCGACGACCGCCGCGTGGGAGGTCATGCCGCCGCGCGACGTGAGGATCCCCTGCGAGGCGGCCATGCCGAGGATGTCCTCCGGCGACGTCTCGGCGCGGATCAGGATCACCGGATCCCCGCCGTGCGCCATCTCGACGGCGCGCTCGGCCGAGAACGCGGCGCGCCCGCAGGCGGCGCCCGGGCCGGCCGGCAGGCCGCGGGCGAGGAGGTTCCCCTCGCGGATCGCGAGCTCCTTTTCGCTCGCCGGGAAGACCGGCGCGAGGAGCTGGAGGAGCTGCTCCGGGTCGACCCGCGTCAGCGCCTCCCGCTTCGAGATCCGTTTTTCGTCGAAGAAGTCGCACGCGATCCGGACCGCGGCGAACCCCGTCCGTTTCCCGTTTCGGGTCTGGAGGATGTAGAGCTTCCCCCGCTCGATCGTGAATTCGATGTCCTGCATGTCGCGGAAATTCTTCTCGAGCGCGTCGCGGACCCTCATGAGCTGCGCGTAGACGCCCGGCATCGTCTCCTCGAGGGAATCGCCGCGGCCCGTCTCGGAGATGGGATGCGGCGTGCGGATGCCGGCGACCACGTCCTCGCCCTGGGCGTTGGCGAGGAATTCGCCGTAGAACGCCTTCTCGCCGGTCGCGGGATTGCGCGTGAACGCCACTCCCGTCGCGCAGTCGTCGCCGAGGTTCCCGAAGACCATCGCCTGGACCGTGACGGCCGTCCCCCACGTCTCGGGGATTCGATTCAACTTCCGATACGAGCGCGCCCGGTCGTTGTCCCAGGACTGGAAGACCGCTCCGATCGCGCCCCAGAGCTGCTTGCGCGGATCCTCCGGGAAGGGTTTCTTCGCGTGCTGCCGGATGATCGCGAGGTATCGCGTGCAGAGCGCTCGAAGCTCCTGCGCAGAGAGCTGCGCGTCGGTATCGACGCCCGCTCTCTCCTTCGCCTTCGCGATCGCCTCCTCGAACCGGTGCTTGGGGACCTTGAGGACCACGTCGCCGTACATGGAGATCAGCCGCCGGCGGCAGTCGCGGGCGAACCGCTCCCCCGCCGCGTGCCCGAAGCCGGCCTTCGCGTCGTGCGTCAGACCGAGGTTCAGGATCGTGTCCATCATTCCCGGCATCGAGGCGGGAGCGCCCGAACGCACGGAAACGAGGAGCGGGTTCTCGGCGTCCCCGAAGATCTTCCCGGTGAGCTTCTCGAGCCGGGCGAGATTGGCCTCGACCTCTTCCTCGAGACCGGCCGGATACTTCCCGGTCTTCGAATATTTCGCGCAGACCTCGGTCGAAATCACGAACCCGGGCGGAACCGGGACGCCCATGCGCGTCATCTGCACCAGGCCGTATCCTTTTCCGCCGAGCACCTCGCGGCCGAGACTCGCGCCCTCGGAACGTCCGTCCCCGAAGAAGTAGACGAGACGGGACGGCTTCTTTCGCCGCGATCGGGATGTCGCCATCTTCGGGCTCCTCCGCGCCGTCCGGAGCGGCGCTCGGACCGTCATCTCTCGACGACGATCTCGGAAATGTCGGCGAACTTGCCGAACTGCCGCTGGATTCCGGCCAGCAGCGCCTGCCGGTTGGCCTTCAGCTCGGGCTCGGGCGCGTTGACGAGCACGTCGTCGAAGAAACGGTCGAGGGCGGGAGCGAGCGACACCATGGCCGCGATCAGTTCGGGATATCGGCGCGACGCGGCGAGCGTGTCCGCCGTGCGCGACAGCTGCAGGGCGTCGGCGGCGAGCGCGTGCTCGGCCGGCTCGCGGAAGAGCGCCGGGTCGGGCGCGCGGTCGACCCCGCCCGGCAGGATCTTGCGGATGCGCTTGACGGAAAGCGAGAGCGACCGGAACCCCTCGCGCCGGCGCGCGTCCGCGATCGCGCCGGCCCGGTCGGCGAGGTCGGCGAAATCCCAGGACCCCGCCGCGAGGACGGAGGCGACGACGTCCGGCTCGAGCCCCCTCTTCTCGAACAGGAAGTGGACGCGATCCGCGAAGAACGCGCGGATATCGGCGAGCACGGCCTCGGCGGGCCGGGCGATCGCCGATCCGTGCAGCGCGACCGCCTTCCGGAAGACGATGCTCCAGTCGACGCGCCATCCGCGGGACAGCACGATCGCGACGAGGCCCTGCGCCGCGCGGCGGAGCCCGTACGGGTCCTTGCTCCCGGTCGGCACGAGCCCGATCCCGAAGAACCCCGCGAGCGTGTCCACCCGATCCGCCGCCGAGAGGATCGCGCCCGTCTCCGTGCGCGGGGGCTCGTCGTCGGCCGACACGGGCCGGTACTGGTCGTAGATCGCCTTCCAGACCTCCTCCGTCGCCCCTTCGCGCCGGGCGTAGATCCCGCCGACGATCCCCTGGAGGTCCGTGAACTCGCGCACCATCTCGGTCGTGAGGTCGATCTTCGAAAGACGCGCGGCTTCGAGCGCGGACCGCACGTTCTCGGGGCGCGTGACCAGGGCGCCGATCGTCTCGGTCAGCTCCTGCACGCGTCCCGTCTTCTGCAGGTAGTCGCCGAGCTTGTCGTGGAAGAAGAGGCGCGACAGCTTCGGCATCTTCGAGGAAAACGGCTCCCGCACGTCCTCCTCGAAGAAGAACCGCGCGTCGGAGAGGCGGGCGTTCAGGACCCATTCGTTTCCCTTGACGATCAGCCCCTTGGGATCTTCGCGGTGGTCCATCACGGCGAGGAAGTTCGAGGTGAGCCCCTGCGAAGAGCGGACGGGAAGGTATTTCTGGTGCGTCCGCATCGTCGTCACGAGGATCTCCTCGGGCAATTCCCGGTACACCGGGTCGAAGGAGCCGCACACGAGCCCCGGCCATTCCACGAGATCCGCGAGGGTCGGGATGAGATCCGCGTCCGCCTCGATCCCGCCGGAGCACCCGGTCGCGAGAGCCCGGGCCTTTTCCAGCAGGATCGCCGCGCGCTCCTCGCCGTCCGGCTCGACCCCCGCCTCGCGCAGGCGCCGCGCATAGTCGTCGGCGCCGGTCACCTCGATCTCGCCGCCGCCCGAGAGCCGGTGCCCGACCGTCCGGTTCCCGGAGCGCACCCCGAAGACCGTCATCGGCACGACCTCTCCCCCGAAGAGCGCGACGATCCCGTGCACGGGGCGGACGAACGCGTGCTCTCCCGATCCCCAGCGCATCATCTTCGGGAACGTCATCGAGCCGAGGATCGCCGGGGTGATCTCCGCGAGGATCTCCGCCGTCCGCCGGCCGGCGACGGTCTTTCGCGCGAGGAGCACCTCGCCGCGGGGCGTGCGGATGCGGCGGAGGTGGGACACCTCGACGCCCTGAGCGCGGGCGAATCCCTCCGCCATCTTCGTCGGACGCCCTTCGGCGTCGAGCGCCCGGTCGACGGGCGGGCCGGAAACCTCGACGACCCGGTCCTCCTGCCGCCGCGGCAGGCCCCGCACGGCGACGACGAGGCGCCGCGGCGTGGCGGTCACGTCGACGGATTCCGGGGAGAGCCCCTCTTCCGAGAGCGCGTCGAGGAACTTCCGGGCGAGGTCGGCCTTCGCTCCCGGCATTGCGCCGGCGGGCATCTCTTCGACCCGGACTTCCAGGAAGAATTCCGCGGCGTCGTCGGGAGTCATCGGCCGGCGTTCACGACGCCACCGCGGCGGGCTCTCTCGGCAGCAGCGGGAACCCCGCGGCTTCGCGGGCGGCGAGGTAAGCCTTCGCGACCGCGCAGGCGAGGTCGCGGACCCGTCGGATGTACGTGACGCGCTCCGTGGCGGAGACGGCGCCGCGCGCATCCAGGATGTTGAACTCGTGCGAGCAGAGGAGCGTCGCCTCGTACGCCGGCAGCACGAGGCCGGCGGCGAGCGCGAGACGCGCTTCCCGCTCGGAGCGCTCGAAGAGCGTCTGCGCCCATTCGGTCTCGGCGACCTCGAAGGAGTAGCGCGAGAGCTCCACCTCTTCGTGGTGCCGGATCTCTCCGTAGGTCAGCGTGTCGTTCCAGGGGATGTCGAAGATCGAGCGCGCCTTCCCGAGGAAGAGGGCGACGCGCTCGACCCCGTACGTGATCTCCGCGGAGATCGGGGCGAGGTCGATTCCGCCCGTCTGCTGGAAATACGTGAACTGGGAGATTTCCATCCCGTCCATCAGCACCTGCCACCCGACTCCCCACGCGCCGAGCGTCGGCGACTCCCAGTTGTCCTCCTCGAACCGGATATCGTGATCCTTCGGATCGATGCCGAGCCGTTCGAGCGACCGGAGATAGACCTCCTGCACGTCGTCGGGCGCGGGCTTCAGGATCACCTGGTACTGGAAGTACTTGCCGAGACGGAACGGGTTCTCGCCGTACCGCCCGTCGGCGGGGCGCCGCGAGGGCTGCACGTAGGCGCAGCGCCACGGCTCGGGGCCGAGCGAGCGGAGAAACGTGTCCGGGTGCATCGTCCCGGCTCCCATCGGAAGGTCGTACGGCTGCTGGATCAGACACCCCTCTCCCTCCCAGAATCGCTCGAGCTCGGAAAGGATTTTCTGGAGCGTCACCACGCGCCGAAATATAGCACTTCGGCCAGCACTTTCTGGGACTTGAGCTCGTGGCCGAGGAAGTGGCGGCGGATGCGCCGCAGCACTCCGGAGAGCTCCTCGGCCACGCGCGGAGCGACGTCCGCGCCGCCGATCGGAAGAGCGAGGATCCGGGCCAGAGACGGCGCGAGATCGCGCGAGACGCGCCGCGCTCCCGCCGCCGCGCACGAGGCGTCGACGAGGCCGGGGAGCGTTTCGTCGAACCGGACGGACCCCGGCTGCAGGGCGCGCCCGCACACGGCGCACGCGGTCGCGGGAGGGAGAACTCCCGTGAGCTTCAGGACCCACGCGTCGAAATAGACGGCGACCGACGCGGCGCTCCGCCCCTCGAAGAGGGCGCCCACGGCGTGCGCGGCGAGCCGGAAGAATTTCTCCGATGGATCGGAATCGGCGACGAAGGTGATGAGCGACTCGGCGATCGCGGACAGGAGCAGGCCCGCGGCGAGGTCCGCCGCGACCGGAAACGAAGACCGGACCACCTCGATCGAGTCGATGCGGTGGAGGTCGCGCCCCTCCTTCTCGAACCAGAGCACCTCCGCCTCGCTCATCGGCTCGAGCGCCCCCGCGTAGACGCTCTGCAGACGCCGGGCGCCGCGCGCGACCCCGCGCTTCCGGCCGGACTGCTGCGTCAGGAACGTGACGATGCGGTCCTTTTCGCGCAGCGGGACCGCGGAAAGGACGAACGCACGGTCGCGGCGCTGCGGCATCGCTCAAGTGTACGGCGGCGCGACCCGGCCCCGCCGATGGCGGCGGCGGGCGCGCCCGGCCCTCGCGTGGCCGCTCGAACCGGCTGATAGGCTCCCGGCCATGGCCGCGGCACGCCGGAGATTCCTCGATCTGCCTCCCGTCGTCGTCTCCCTCGGCCTCGTCTCCTTCTTCAACGACATCGCGTCGGAAATGATCTACCCGCTGCTGCCGGCGTTCCTGACCGCCACGCTCGGCGCGGGGCCCGAGATCGTCGGGCTCGTCGAGGGCGTCGCCGAGTCGACGGCGGCGATCGGCAAGGGATTCTTCGGCTGGCTCTCCGACCGGCGCCGGCGGCGCAAGCCTTTCGTGTTCGCCGGCTACGCGGCGTCCGTGTTCACGCGCCCGCTCCTCTCGCTCGCGCCGGGGTGGGGCGCGGTGGTCGGAATCCGCTTCCTCGACCGGATCGGGAAAGGGGTCCGCACCGCGCCGCGCGACGCGATGATCGCCGGCGCGGTCGATCCGGCGCGCCGCGGAATCGCGTACGGGTTCGAGCGCGCGATGGACAACGCGGGAGCGATGGTCGGGCCGCTGGTCGCCGCGCTGCTGCTGAAGCTGTTCTTCCGGGACGTGCGGCCGGTGTTCGCGCTCTCGGTCGTGCCCGGAATCGCCGCCCTCGCGATCCTCCTCTTCGGCACGCGCGACGAGAAAGGGCCGCCGCGAGCGAAATCCGTCCTCGCCGGCCCGGCGCTCCCGAAACGCTTCTACGCCGTGATCTCGATCTTCACGCTGTTCGCGTTCGCGAACTCGACCGACGCCTTCCTCCTGCTTCGCGCGCGCGAGGCGGGCGTCCCGCTCTGGGCGATCCCGGCGCTCTGGGCGTTCTTCAGCGGGGCCAAGTCGCTCGCGAACACGCCGCTCGGTGCGCTCGCCGACCGCATCGGCCGGACGCCGACGATCCTCGCCGGATGGGCCGTGTACGCGGGCGTCTACTGGGAGTTCGGGCGCGTGCACACCGCCCGGGGGATATGGGCGGTTTTCGGCATTTACGCGCTTTACTACGCGCTGACCGAGGGAGCCCAGCGGGCATACGTCGCCGACGTCGCCGGACCCGAGGCGCGCGGCCGGGCCTTCGGCCTCTTCCATCTCGCGGTGGGTATCGCCGCTCTCCCCGCGTCGGTCCTGTTCGGCCTCCTGTGGGAGAAGCTCGGGCCGACGGCGGCGTTCGACGCCGGGGCCGCCGTCGCCCTCCTCTCCGCGCTCGCGCTCGCCGCCGTTTCCCGGCCCCGGCGCACCGCGTAACTTTCCGCGGCCTCCCTTCGTCTCATGGAGGACGGCGGAAACGGCGGAACTTTTCGCCGGGGCGTTCGTAGATTGAGGAGGGAAGCGATATGAAACGACGGGAACTGGAAAACGCGCTGCTGGTCCTCGAAACGACGCCGTTCGTGTTCGAAAAGGTCGTTCTGGGCGGTGACGGTCCGCTCCGCCGGAAGATCGCGGATCTCCTCTGGGAGGCCGTGGCGGTGGAAGAGCACGTCTGGACCGCCCGGGTGCGCCTCCTCCGAGGGGAGAGCCCCGCGGTCCTCCCCCGTCTCGATCGCACGATCGCGCGGCGGATTGCGGCGGGCAAATCGGGAGCCCGCGAGGCGGTCGCCGCCTTCCTGCGGCTCCGCCGCGACAACGCACGTGTGCTCCGTTCGCTCCGTTCCGCGGACGGGAAGCTCGGCGGACCCGTCGAGGGGGGCGGCTGGTTCTCCCTCCCCGACCTTCCCGCCGCGATGGCCCAGGAGGACCAGGTGTTCCTCCGCGAGCTCGCTCGCCGGATCACCGCGCCCGCGTCCTGCGAGGCTTCCGACCCGGCGCCCCTCCTCGCGGCCTGCTGAGCGGCGGGAACCGCCCGGGCAGAGGACACTCTGTCCTCCTCCGCTCCCGGCTCGCTCCACTCCCGACCCCCGCGCCGGTCCCAACGGGCGCCCCGCCCGATCCGTAAAACTTACGAGATCATCCCCGCGGGTTCGAGGCACAGGGTTTGCACCCCGGGCGACCGGAGTTAAACTCTTTCTGCCACAAGAAAGGAAGGCCATGAAGAAAATCGCGTCTCTTCTCGCCCCCCTCGCACTCGCGGTCGCCGCGATGCCCGCCGGGGCGGCGACTCTCTCGAACCGTTCGCTCGCGGCGCCGGTCCATCGCGGAGCCGCCGCCGTCCGCCGCCTCGCGACGACCCCGGCGGTCGCACACCAGGCGACCGGCGTCGGGATCAATCTCGATCTCGTCGGCCGAATCCCGACCTCCGACGCCCTGTTCAAGACCTCCATCGACATCGCCAACAACACGAACACCGACACGCAGGTCGATGCGTACTTCAGCGGCCTGATCGGCGGCTCTCACGTCGACATCATCGTGAGCATCACCGCCACCGGAATCGTGCAGCAGGGAGCCTCCCAGCTCGCGTCCCTCTCGGTCTACCACAGCGACGATTTCATCGACGATCTCCACAACGCCGGGTACATCACGAGCACCGAGGAGAGCGGCTCGATCATCGGCTCGCTGTTCGTGATCTACGACTCGCCGTCGGCGGGGCTCTTCGACCAGATCGGCCAGGGCAGCGTCCAGGCGCGCTTCTACAGCACGCATTCGGACGGCGGGACGATCGGCGTGTCGGCCAACGGCCACGAGCTGACGCAGTCGGAACCCAGGAGCCTCGTCGGGATCGTGCACGACACGCGCGGGGAGTCCGGCACTCCCCAGCTCTACACGAACTTCTTCGTCAACAACGAAGGGTACGCCGCGAGCGACGGGAGCATCGTCAACAACAACGGCCTTCCCATCAAGATCCGGCTGACGGGCTATTCGAACGCGACCGGCCAGAAGACGGGCCAGTCCAGCACGATCTCGATCGGGCCGTTCGAGACGGTCGGCCTCTCGAAGGTCTCGGACATCATCCGGGGAAGCTCCACCGACGACACGTTCATCGTCTTCGTGGACATCGTCGACGGAGACTCGGCGATCTCCGGGCTCTCCTCGACCAACGACGTCCTGACGCTCGATCCGTCGGCCGCCCAGCTCCGCCCGGCCGACTGGTCGGCCGGACAGCCCCAGTAAGCCACCGGAAGAATCCTGATCTCGAGAGCCCGCTTCGGCGGGCTCTTTCTTTTGGACCCGCGACGTCAGCAGCAGCCCGGAGGAAGATCGCCCGCGGGGGCCCGGACGGGCTCCGGCGCGAGCGGGCCTTCCGGGAGCTCGGGACGCCGGATCGCGGCGAGCCACGATCGCACCGAGGCCGCGAGGATCACGATGACGCAGGAGATCAGCACGGCGGTCAGCACGGCGTCCAGCCAGCCGGCGAACGCCTTTCCGGGCTGCTTCGCGAGCGGCAGGAAGTTGTCGCGGATCGAAAGGATCCCGGCGTCGATCGTCGTGAACGACACGAAGGCGAGAGGGACCAGGGTCGCGAGAGCGGCGCGCTTCTTTCCGAGGTGGAGGATCACGGTCGTCCCGACGGCGAGGGCGACGGCGGCGAGGAGCTGGTTCGCGATCCCGAACATCGGCCAGATCTGGGAGATCGAGCCGGTGAGGATGAAGTAGCTCCACGCCGCGACGACGAGGAACGTGGCCAGCAGGGTTCCCGGCATCCAGTCCGTCTTCTCGAATCGCGGGAAGGCGTATCCGAGGAATTCCTGGACGAGAAAACGCCCCACGCGCGTTCCGGTGTCGATCGTCGTCAGGATGAAGAGGGCCTCGAACATGATCGCGAAGTGGTACCAGTAGCCCATCAGGCTCCTCAGGAACGGCAGCCCGGAAAAGATCTGCGCGAACCCGATCGCGAGCGAGACCGCGCCTCCCGGACGTCCCGCGACGCTCTCCCCCACCTCCCGCGCGAGCATCGGGAGCCTGTCCACGGTCATGCCGAGATGCGCGAACTTCGCGGGAGCCACGTTGATCGCGAAGTAGTCGCCCGGAGAGAGCGCGCAGACGGCGATCAGCGCGACGACGCCGACCAGGCCCTCCATCAGCATCGCGCCGTATCCGATCGCCCGCGCGTCGGTCTCCCGGTCGAGCATCTTGGGCGTCGTGCCGGAGGCGACGAGCGCATGGAAACCCGAGATCGCGCCGCAGGCGATCGTGATGAAGACGAAGGGGAAGACCTTGCCGGGGATGATCGGGCCGCCGCCGTGCACGAACCGGGAAATCGCCGGCGCGTGGATCGGCGGCGCGACGACGAGGACGGAAACCACGAGGAGCGCGATCGTCCCGAGCTTCATCCAGCTCGAGAGGTAGTCGCGCGGACAGAGGAGCATCCACACGGGCAGGACCGAGGCGACGAAGCCGTATCCCGCCATCGCGAGCGTGATCTGCGTGCGCGAGAGCGTGAACAGATGCGCGAGGGGGGAACCGGGGATCCACCGTCCGGCGACGACCGCCAGGAGCGTCGCGACGACGCCGATCGCCGATCCCGACCGGAGGGCGCCCTTGTTCCACCGGTACATGTAGAAGCCGACGAAGAGCGCGATCGGGATCGTCGCCGCGATCGTGAAGGTTCCCCAGGGAGAATCGGCGAGCGCGTTCACGACGGCGACGCCGAGGCCCGCGAGGGCGACGACGATGATCGCGAGGATCGCGACCGCGGCCGTGATTCCGGCGACCGGGCCGATCTCCATCCGGGCGATCTCGGCCAGCGATTTCCCCTTCCTCCGGACCGACGCGACGAGGATGACGAAGTCCTGCGTCGCCCCCGCGAACACGACCCCGAAGAGGAGCCAGAGGAACCCAGGAAGGTAGCCGAACTGGGCGGCGAGGACCGGACCGATGAGCGGCCCGGCGCCGGCGATCGCGGCGAAATGGTGGCCGAAGAGGACGTACCGGTTCGTCGCGACGTAGTTCTTCCCGTCGGCCATGGTGTGGGCCGGCGTCGGGCGCGCGTCGGAGAGCGCGAGCGCCCTCGCGGCGAGGAAAGCGGACCAGTAGCGGTACGCGATCGCCAGGACCGCGAGCGCCGCGAGCATCAGCCAGAGCGCGTTCACTCCGGGGATTATCGCGGGAAACCCGGAATTCGATGACCGAAATTCGGACGCGCCGGAACCCGGAACTCGAAACCGGAAAGCGGGCGGTTCCCTTCGGGCTTCCGGCTTCGAATTTCGGATTTCCGCGCGCTACTATGCGCGCGTGGACCGGCCGTTTCGCTACGAGGACATCCCCGAAGACCCGAAGGATCTCGAGCGGGATTGCGACCTCTCGTTCTTTCGCGCCTCCGGCCCGGGCGGACAGCACCGGAACAAGACCGAAACGGCGGTGCGCCTCGTGCACCGGCCGACCGGAACGATCGCAGCGGCGACGGAAGAACGGAGCCAGTCGCGCAACCGGGAGGTCGCGCTCGAACGCCTCCGGGAGAAGCTCGTTCGGAAGCTCAAGCCCCGAAGGCCCCGGAAGAGAACCCGGGTTCCCGCCGCCGCGAAACGCGCGCGGCTCGACGAGAAGTTGCGCCTGGCGCAGAAGAAGAGGCTGAGAAAGGTGGACGAGGAGCGCTGATGGCCGAATACACCGAGGAGCACGCCGCCGCGGGCATCGACGCGCCGCTCCCGGCGCTCGAGACCTGGCCGAATCAGTACCCCGATTACCAGATCGTCGTCGAGATCCCGGAATACAACGCGATCTGCCCGAAGACCGGACTCCCCGACTTCGGGAAGCTCGAGATCCGCTACGTCCCCGACCGGCTCTGCCTCGAGCTCAAGTCGTTGAAGCTGTACATCGTGGCCTACCGGAACGTCGGGATCTTCTACGAAAACG
Source organism: Thermoanaerobaculia bacterium (assembly GCA_035717485.1). Lineage (NCBI taxonomy): Bacteria > Pseudomonadati > Acidobacteriota > Thermoanaerobaculia > Thermoanaerobaculia bacterium. The sequence goes on from DASTIQ010000132.1 coordinate 13,685, forward strand.
CGGTGAACCGGATCCTCCGGGACTGTGTCGCCGCGTGCGCCCCGAAGCGCATGGCCATCGTCGGAGTCTTCTCCTCGCGCGGCGGGATCTCGTCGACGATCGAGGCGCGATACGCGGACGGAGTCTTCGGAGCCTGACCGCTCGCACGACCGTCCCGGATCGATCCGGCGAGATCCGACCACGGCACGCGCCCGCCCGGCTCGATGCATCGCCGCGCCGGCTATCAGCCGAGGACGAGCTTCCGGATCTCCGCCTCCCGCTCCTGCTGCACGAGAATCAGGACCGTGTCGTCGGCCATGATCCGGGTGTCGCCGCGCGTGACGATCGTCTCGCCGCCGCGGACGACTGCGACGATGTTCGTGCTCGGGGGAATCGGGAGGTCCTTCAACGCCCTTCCCGCGGCCGGGGACCCCGCCGGGACCTTCAGCTCGAAGAGCTGCACGCCTCCCGCCTGGAGCGACAGGAGGGTCCGGATCTGGAGCCCGGGGACCTCCCGTTCGATGTAGGAGCTGATGATCGCCGTGGTCGCGACGGTCGCGTCGACGCCGAGGAGCCGCATGAGCTCCTCGTTCTTCGGGTTCGAGACGCGGGCGATCGTCTTGCCGACGCCGAACACGGCCTTCGCCGTCTGGCACGCGACGAGGTTGTCCTCGTCGGCGCCGGTGACCGCCGCGAAGACGGCCGCGCGCGACGCGCCGGCCGTCTCGAGCACGCCGCGCGCCGAGCCGTCGCCGACGAAGACCGGGACGTCCGTTTCGGCCGACAGGCGCGCCACCTGCGCCGGATCCTTCTCGATGATCGCGACCTCGATCCCCCTCCCCGCGAGGGTGCGCGCGAGGCCGGAGCCGATCTTCCCTCCGCCGGAGATGAGGACGAACTTCGACTCGTCGAGCGCCGGGGGGCGTCGCGCCTTCGGCCGGGCGGTCTCCGCGGGAGGACGGGGCGCCGCCGGCAGGCCCTGGATGTCGCGAACCGTGGTGCGAATGGCGTCCACCGTGTAGAGGGTCGGACAGATGGTCCGGATCCCGAGCGCTTCGAAGATCGACGCGCGGGAAGGGATGTAGATCCGGGCGATCGCGTGCGGGACGGAGAACTTCTTCTTGGCCACCTCGGCAGCGACGAGATTCACCGTGTCCTCCCGCGTCAGCGCCAGAAAGACGTCGGCGCGGTCGACGCCCGCGCGCAGCTGGACATCCGCGTCGATCGCGTTCCCGCGGACGGTCCGCAGCCCCTCGACACGAGTCGCCCGGTCGATCCGGTCGCCCCGCTGTTCGATCAGGACGACGGAATGGCCGTCCTCGCGCAGCTCGCGGACCGTCGCCGAGCCGACCCGGCCGAACCCGACGATGACGATGTTCACGCCCCGAAGTCTACCGCCGCGGCGACGACGCTCCCCTGATGCGGTTGGCTCTCCCTCCCGTCGCGCTTGCCGGAACTCGCCGCTCCGCTTAGCATCGCGCGATCCGATGAATCCGCCCGAACCCTCCGCGCCGCTCGAAGGCGTCCTCGTCCTCGACCTGTCGCGCGTGCTCGCCGGACCGTACTGCACGATGACGCTCGCCGACCTCGGCGCCCGCGTGATCAAGGTCGAGCATCCGGTGGGGGGCGACATCACGCGCGGCTGGGGCCCGCCGTATTCCCCGGAGGGAGACTCCGCCTACTACCAGTCGATCAACCGGAACAAGGAGTCGATCGTTCTCGATCTCGCGTCGGGGGCGGGGCGCCGGTCCGTCGAGATCCTCGCGAGCCGCGCCGACGTCCTGATCGAGAACTTCCCCCCCGGCGGGCTCGCCCGCCTCGGCCTCTCCCTCGAACGCCTGCGCGCGGAGAACCCGCGGCTGGTCACGGCGTCGATCACGGGCTTCGGCGAGGCGGGGCCGGATCGCGACCAGCCGGGGTTCGACCTGCTCGCCCAGGCGGGCGCGGGGCTCATGGCGATCACGGGGGATCCCGGCGGGCCGCCGGTGAAGGTCGGCATCGCCGTGTCCGACCTCGTCGCGGGAGCCAACGCGGCGATCGGCATCCTCGCCGCCCTGGCCGCCCGGGAGAGGAGCGGCCGCGGCGCCGCGGTCGCGGTCGACCTCTTCTCGTCGTCCCTCGCGATGCTCGTCAACGTCCTCCAATCGTGTATTGTTTCGGGCCGAGAGGCGGGCCGCCACGGCAGCGGCCACGCGCAGATCGTGCCGTACCAGATGTTCGGGTCCGCCGACGGGGAGTGGATCCTCGCGATCGGCACCGAGCGGCAGTTCCGGACGCTCTGCGAGCGGGTCGTCGGACGCCCCGAATGGGCGAGCGACCCGCGTTTCTCGACCAACGCGGCCCGGGTCGAGAACCGGGACGCCCTCGTCGGCGCCCTCGCGGAGATCTTCGCGGGACGTCCGCGCGGCGAATGGATCGCGCGATGCCGCGAGGCGGGCGTCCCGGCGGGCCCGGTGCGCGGCCCGCTCGAGGCTCTCGAGAGCGGGCAGGCCCGGGCGATGGGCCTGCGCGTGAAAGAGGGAGGGTTCGAGTCGGTCGCCTCGCCCGTCCGGTTCGCCGGCCGAACGCCGCCGGTCCGCCGCCCGCCGCGGCTCGGCGAGCACACGGACGCGATCCGGCGGGAGTTCGGGCTGCCCTGATCGTCGGTCGCGAGTCACGAGTCGCCGGTGGCCAACGGCGAGAGGAAAGTTGAAATCCCAATCGGCGCGGCCCGCCGGGGTGTTTCGAGGGCGGCAGGCCGGACGGCGGTGCCATTGCCGAGCGCGTCGAGACGCGAGCCCGACGGGATGCGGGCCGTCGGCGAGATCCCGAGGCGTGTATCGGCGCGCCCCGCACGGGCAACCATGAAGTCAACCGATCATTTTCTTGATGGCATCGATCGTGTACGGCGCGCTGCCCTCGGCCCGGTTGTTCACGATCAGGAAGAACTCCTTCCGGCGCGCCTCGGCCTCGCGGGCGATCCGCGCCGCGTCCGCGCGCATCTCGGGATGTTCCTCCTTGATCCGGTCGTAGGGCGTGAAGAACTGGACGGCGTCCGCGTAGGCGCGCCCGGGCGCGACGAGCACCCGCGCGAGCCAGAAGTCGGCGTCGGCGGCGCCGGGAACCCCGAACTGCTCCGAAAGCTCCGGCATGTGCGTCCACCAGTTCAGGACCGGCGAGACGCCGTGCGCGCGAAGGAGCGCGACGTGCTCCGCGTCGAGATACTCGCGGGTCCGGATCTCCACGGCGTACCGCCGGTGCCGCGGGAGGGCGCCGAGGAAACGGTCGAGGCGATCACGGAAACGGGCTTTCCGCTCGGGGCCCGGGCGGGCGTCGCGCCCGAACTCGAACACGAAAGGCGCGAGATGGTCGGCGAACCCTTCCTCCGCCGGATCGAGCACCTCCCGCCGGAAGGCCTCGACGCTCAGGTAGTTCGGATTCGGCTGCCCGGCCCGCGCGCCGTGCCGCTCGATCTTCGGGAAGCGCTCGCAGGTGATCTCCTCCCAGACCTTCGAAACGACGGGAAACCGGCTCGGGAGCGCTCCCGCCCATCGCCGCCACTCGGCGGCCGACTGCGGTCGGTAGAACGTGAAGTCCGCCTCGACGGTGTCGAACCGGCCGCTCGACGCGTACAGGGCGAGCCGCTCGGCGGAAGACATGTTCTCGGGTGAGCGCGCCGGATAGACGATGCCGCGCCACCCGGGGTAGTTCCACGTCGCCGTGCCGAACCGCGTGAAGCCGCGACGGGGAAGCGGGGGCGCCGTCTCGGGTTCGGGAAAGAGCGACGGGGTGAGGTCATCCGGGCGCATCGGCCGTCGAGGAGCCTTTCGCGCCGCCGCCGGCCCCGCCGGCGAGCGCGTCGATCTTGGACGCGAGGATGAAGTCGTTTTCGGAGAGGCCGCCGATCGCGTGGGTCCAGACGGTGAAGTCGACGCGGTTGTAGTGGACGCAGAAATCGGGATGGTGCCCCTCCGCCTCGGCAAGGTCGGCCACCCGCCCCAGGAACGCCATGGCGGCGCGAAAATCGGGGAGGGTCACCGTCTTCCGGAGCTTCCGGTCCTTTTCCTTCCAGCCGTCGAGCTCCTTGAGGAGCCGCCGGGTCTCCGATTTCGAGAGGGGCTCGGTTCCCCCTTCGCAGGGCACGCATCTCTTCTCCCTCAGGTTCATCGTTCTCCTCCTCGCGGCGCGGCGACGGCGGCCGGGGCTGCCGGCGGCGGCGCGGGCAACGTCGCGGACAACGCGATCTCCGATCCTCCCCGGCGGACGCGAACCGGAATCGCCTCCCCCGGGGCGAGCTCCGAGAGCACGATCCGGAGATCGTGGAGCGTCCGGATCGCATGGCCGCCGAACGCCACGATGACGTCGCCGGTCCGGACGCCGGCCCTCTGCGCCGCGCTTCCCGCGCTGGTCCGGGCGACGGCGACGCCCGGGCTCACCTCCGAAGCGTAATCCGGGACGATCCCGAACGCCGCCCGCGAGCCGTGGGCCGCCGACGGATCGAGATCGCGAAAGGCGGGACGCGCCGGTTCGTCGGCGATCCGCCCGACGCAGCGCCGCACGAGCTCGAGGACGCGCGCCTCCCCGGAATCGTCGATCGTCTCCTCGCGGTCCGCGGGGGTGTGGTACTCCGGATGCTTCCCGGTGAAAAAGAAGAGGACCGGGACCTCGGCGAGATAGAACGACTGCTGGTCGCTTCCGCCGTACGGGTCGCTCGCGAACACGAGCCGGAACCGGGCCTGGCGGTTCAGGTCGGAGAGGAGCTCCGGCCACTCGGGCGAGCTCCCGGTTCCGATCACCGCCAGCCGGTCGTCGCGGAGACGGCCGATCATGTCCATGTTCACCATCGCGACCGTCCGCTCGAGCGGCACGAGCGGGTGCCGGACGTAGCGTCCCGATCCGAGCAGGCCGAGCTCCTCTCCCGAGAACGCGACGAAGAGCACGCTGCGGCGGGGGCGCGGACCCGCCGCGAAGGCGTGCGCGAGCGCGATCAATCCGGCCGTTCCCGACGCGTTGTCGTCGGCGCCCGGGTGGATCGCGGGGCGGCGGTCCGCCGCGAGGGAGTTCGGCCCGCCGAGGCCGAGGTGGTCGAAGTGAGCACCCACGACGACCGTCTCGGCAGACCGTGACGGGTCCGACCCTTCGAGCAGACCCGCGACGTTGGCGGTCGGCCGGCGGCGCGGGCGAATGTCCGTGGAGAGCTCCGCCGTGACGGGGAGATCGAGCGGCCAGGCGCGCGTCGCGAGCTCCCGCCGTACGGCATCGACGCTCCAGCCGGCCGCGCCGAGCCACTCGTCGGCCACGTGGCGCGTCACGAGCAGGACCGGAAGCCCCTCGTCGCTGAAGCCGCGGTTCGTGTTCCACCGCGCGGGATCGGAGTCGTCGGGGGCCGCGACGACGACGGCCGCCGCCCCCTTGTCGCGCGCGAAGAGGACCTTGTGAAAGATGCCCGCGAAGAGCGCCAGCGGCGAATCGGGCTCCGCCGCCGGCGAGCCGGCGAGAAGGAGAACGATCCGCCCGGAGACGTCGCGGCTCCCGTAGTCGTCGCGGGCGGCGGCACGGGAGACGACGCCGTAGCCCGCGAACACGACGGGCCCCCGGGCGGAGCCGCTTCCCGAGAGCGTCGAAGGAACGAAGGTGTCGTCGAGCCGGTACTCGGTCCGGCGGCGGGCCCACCGGGCCGAGAGGGAATTGGCGGGGCCGAGATCGCCGCCGACGGTCGCGACGAACGGCTGAAAATAGCCGGTGCCGTCGAGCGGCGCGTCGGGATCGTTCGCCCGTGACGTGCCGAGCGGCCGCAGCCCCGCGGAGCGGAACTCCGCCGCGATGTAGCGGGCCGCCCGATCTCCCCCCGCGGTTCCCGTCCCTCTCCCTTCGAACGCCGGGGACGTGAGGAGGTGGATCGAGGCGCGGATCTCGCCCGGGTCGATCGCCGCGCCGCCGGAAGCCGCCGCGCCCCCGAGGACGAGCAGGAGGAGGAGCCGCCGTAACACCCGGAGATCTTAGAACGTTGGACTCGAGCGAACCTGCGATAGGATCGGTTAACGGAACTGACGGGTCAGTTTCGAGAGGAAGGAATGACGCGCGCCCGGACGCTCGCCAAGCAGGAAACGATCCTCGACGCGGCCTCCCGCGTCTTCTCGCACCGCGAGTACCACGAGGTGCTCACGGAAGAAATCGCCGAGGAGGCCGGGATCGGGAAAGGGACGATCTACCGGTACTTCCTGAGCAAGGAAGACCTCTATTTCGCGACGATCGTCCACGGCTTCGAAAAGCTCCACGAGCGGCTCGGCGCGAGCCTTTCCCGCCGCTCCTCCCCGGCCGCCCGCCTCGAGATCATCGCGCGCGAGTCGATGCGCTTCTTCTGGAACCGGCGAGATTTCTACGCGCTGATGTACCGGAACGAAAAGCGCTTCCTCTCGCAGGAGAGCCGGATCCGGAAGACGCGCGAACGGCTCGCCCACCTCGTCCAGCAGGCGATCGTGGACGGCATCGATCGCCGCGAGTTCCGCGGCGTCGATCCGAAGACCTCCGCCGAGCTCTTCCTCGGGATGATCCGGGCGATGAACGTCTTCCGGCGGGAGGGCGA
>DASTIQ010000133.1 GCA_035717485.1 Thermoanaerobaculia bacterium
GTTTCGGCTACGAGGGTGTCCGCCTGCCGGACCGCCTCGCGCGGCTCGTCGACGAAGCCGGCCTGGATCGACGTCCAGCGTTCGTGCATCCGCTGCGAATCGTCGGAAGAGAAGAGCGGGGTCCGATGGTCTTCCGCCGCTTCGGGCCGCTCCATCACGGCGGTGCCCGCCCGCGCTTCGCGCCGTGTGGCGGCGCCGGCGAGATCGGCGGTCGAGAGTTCGCGGTTCCGTTCATCCATGGCGGACCTCCTTCATCGTGGGCGCCGGTTCTTCGAGCAGTTCCTGGAACAGGTTTCGATGGTGGACGAGTGCCTGGCGGAGGTCCTCGGTCGTCGCCTCCCCGCGGCGATTGCGCAGGGCGATGTCCCGCGCGGCGCGGTAGTTCTGGACAACTCCGGCGTGATCGACCGACAGATCGGCCGCGCGCTGCTCGAAATCGCCGACCGGATATCCCCGGGTCTTCATCACTTCCTGGATGAGCGCGTCGCCGTCGGCCGCGGCGCCCGCGGGGTCGTCCACGAAACGGGCCTGCACCGCGCGCCAGCGCGCCGCGAACCGGCTCCGGTCCGCGCTCGAGAGCGGCCGCAGCGGGAAGCCTTCGACGCGCTTCGCGCGTTCGGCGAGGCGGGCTTCGGCTCGCCGAGGGTCGCCGGTCGATCGGACGACGCGGTCGTACTCGGGGCCGAAGCGGTCGCGCAGCCGTTCCGTGCGTTTCTTGCGAAGAACGAGCCACGCGAGGATGACGATCGCGGCGACCACGATCGCCGCTCCGACGAGAAAAGGCGTGGATACTTCCATCTCAACCTCCCCGGGTCGTGAGGACCGCAAGGATCCGGTGCAAGTTGCGTTCCGGAACGGCTTCGCGACGGGGCGTAGACTGCGGTCCTCGTGAAAGAGCGAATCGTGCTCGTCGTCGGCGACATCACGCTCCTCGAGGTCGACGCGCTCGTCAACGCCGCGAATTCCGGTCTCCAGCTGGGCTCCGGAGTCGCCGGCGCCGTGCGGGTGCGCGGCGGGCCGTCGATCCAGGAAGAGTGCGACGCGATCGGGCACTGTCCGGTCGGAGAGGCGGTCGTGACGGGAGGGGGGCGGCTCCGCGCACCCTGGGTGATCCACGCGGTCGGTCCTCACGGTTCGGATCCGGGCGCGGGCCGCCTGCTCGCGAGCGCCTGCCGGGCGGCTCTCGCGAGAGCGGCGGAACGCGGCCTCGGCTCCGTCGCGATCCCCGCGATCTCGACCGGAGCGTTCGGTTTTCCGCTCGAGCGCGCCGCGAGGATCCTCGTCGCCGAGGCGCGCGCGTTCGCGGCGGCGCACGAGAAGCCGGAGCGGATCGTGTTCTGTCTGCGCGACGGCGCGTCGCGCGATTCGTTCGAACGGGCGCTCGACGAGACCGAACCGCGCTGACGAGAGCGAATCCCCGCGCGATTACACGGGGAAACGGCGGTTCGACACGACCCACTCGCCGAATTCCGCCGCCGGAACCGCGGGGCTGAAGAGAAAGCCCTGGAGCTCGTCGCACTGGTGGACGCGGAGGAAATCCGCCTGCTCCGCGCTCTCGACGCCTTCGGCGATGACGCGCAGCCGCAGCTCGTGCGCGAGCGCGATGGCGGCGCGCACGATCGTCGCGTCGTTCGGATCGGTCCCGACTCCCTGCACGAACGACCGGTCGATCTTCACGGTGTCGACCGGGAGCATCTTCAGGTACGAGAGCGAGGAGTACCCGGTTCCGAAATCGTCCATCGTGATGCCGACACCGAGACGGCGGAGGTCCGCGAGCGCGGCGAGCGTCACGTCCAGGTTCTGCATGGCCACGCTCTCGGTGATCTCGAGGCTCAGCCGCCGGGCCTCGAGACCGGAGTCCTCGAGCGCGGTCCGGACGGTCCCGACGACGTCGCGTCTCTGGAGCTGGCGGACCGACAGATTCACGGAAACCGAAAGCGGCCGTCCGATCCGGTTCCATTCCGCCGCCTGCCGGCACGATTCGCGCAGGACCTCCATGCCGAGCGGCACGATCAGGCCGCTGTCCTCCGCGAGCGGAATGAACTCGCCGGGAAGGACGAGGCCGTTGTCGGCGCGTTCCCATCGAACGAGGGCCTCGGCCCCCGTCATCGTCCCGGTTTCGACGCGCACCACGGGCTGGAAATAGACGCGGAATTCCTTCGCGTCGATCGCGCGATGGAGACGGTTCCCGAGATCGAGCCGCTCGATGTCTCCGTGCGAACGGAGCCCGGAGTGGAACTGGTAGCCGTCGCGGCCCTGCTGCTTGGCGGCGTACATCGCGGCGTCGGCGCTCTTGACGAGAGTGTCCACGTCGTCCCCGTCCTCCGGGAACACCGCGATGCCGATGGAAACGGTCACGTAGAGCTCCCGCTCGGCG
>DASTIQ010000134.1 GCA_035717485.1 Thermoanaerobaculia bacterium
GGCACTCCGGACGCCGGCTGTGCCGGAGCGTCGGTCCTGACCGGATGCGACGGGGACGGCTTCACGGTGGTCGCGTCCGCCGACATGGAGGTCGTCAAGACCCAGACGGACCCCCTGCCGGCCAACAATCCGGTTCCCGGCGGGACGAACGTCACGTACCGGATCGTGGCGACCAACAACGGGCCTTCGACGGCGACCACCGTCTCCGTCGGTGACAACTTCACGGTCGGATCCGCGACCTTCGTGTCCGCCACTCCGGTCGCGCCGAACACCAACGGCCTCGATTGCTCGGGCTTCACGGCTTTCCCGGGAAGCTGCACTGTCGCCTCCCTCGCGAGCGGGCAGTCCGTCTCCTTCGACCTCGTGGTCACCGCGCCGAACGACGGGACCCCTTCGATCACGGATACCGCGACCACGAGCGCGGATCAGTTCGATCCGGTTTCCAACAACACCTCCTCGGTGACGACGACGGTCTGCCAGAGCGTCGATCTCACGGTCACGAAGGTTGCGGAAAATCTCGCCTGCGTGGCAGGTAACCGCAAGACGACTTGCCTCCTCACGGAGATCCTGGGCGGGAGCGATTTCATCTACCACATCACGGTGACGAACAACGACACGCAGGTAGATGCGACGAACGTCCTCTTCACGGACACGGTGCCGGCAGGCGTCTCTTACGTGTCGGTCACCCCGAGCAACATCTGCACGTCGGGCGACATCTCGCCGGACAACAACTGCAACCTGGGCACGATCGCCAAGAACTCGTCCGTGTCCTTCGACATCCAGGTGACGGCCATCGAAGCCGGCATCGTCTGCAACTCGGCGAACGCCGAAGCGGATCAGTGCGACCGCAACGACGCGGACAACACCTCGGCGTCCGCTTGCGTCACGGTCGACACGAACAACCAGCCGACGGCGCTCGAAGCGGACCGCGAAGCCGGCCCCGGTTCGGACCCCGACGGCGTGGCCAACGTCTCCGACGTCAACCGCGTGTTCGAGCCGAACGAGACCGCCCGCATCGACCCGGCGTGGACCAACACCCTCGACAACGACACGCCCACCGACGTCACGGGCAGCGTCCCGACCTCGGGCGCCGGAAGCTTCGGCTTCTCCGACACGGCGGCCAACGGCGTGACCTACTCGGTCGATGACGCGACGGCCGACTACGGCGTGATTCCCGCGCACACGCAGTCCGACTGCAACTCGGCGACCGCCAACGGCGACTGCTACGAGTTCACGGTCAACATGCCGGGAGACCGCCCGGTCCAGCACTGGGACACGCATTTCACCGAGACGCTCTCGACGGGCGAGACGAAGACCTGGACGCTCCACATCGGCGATTCGTTCACCGATGTGCCGCGATCCGATGTCTTCTATCGCTTCATCGAGACGATCTTCCACAACCACATCACGCTCGGATGCCAGCCGGCCTCGGCCTTCGTTTTCTGTCCGCTGGCGACCGCCAAGCGCGGTGAGATGGCGGCCTTCGTCTCCCGTTCGATCTACGGCGACGATGCGTCCGTCCCGTCGGGCGGCGGCAGCTGGAACTGCACCTCGACCTCCCAGTTCGCGGACTCCTTCGACACGCCGACCGACCAGTCGTACTGCCGGTACGCGAACGCGCTCAAGGACATCCTCATTGTGGGAGGCTGCGACGCGGTCCCCGACTTCTGCGCCAACGTTGCCGTGACCCGCGGCGACGCGGCCGTCATGGTCGCCAAGGGCGTTTCGTACCTGCCGCCGAACAACAACACGGCGAACCCGGACGCCGGCATCCCGCTCTTCGGCAACGACGGAGGATCGTTCCCGGGAACCGGATCCCAACAGTTCAACTGCGACTCGGTCGACCACACCAACACGGTCACGGCCGGCACCATCCCCGCCGGGACGTCTCCGTTCCCGGTCGATACGTTGTGCTCGGATCCGGATGCGAAGTACATCGGCTACCTCTGGATCCGCCACATCGTGGACGGCAACGGAGCGGGTTCTTACCGCCCGACCGACGACATCCTGCGTGACGAAGTCGCGAAGGTGCTCGCCAACGCGTTCGTCGCGCTCCCGCTCTACGGGCCGCTGACCTTCTGATCCCCGGTTCCGATTCCTCTCTCGGGCCCCTCGCAAGAGGGGCCCTTTTTTTGCCCGGCGCGACGCGCGCGACTGTAGAATCCGGCGACGCCCGGGACGGTTTCGGGGGTCGATGGACGGACGGCCCTGCCGCAAGATGACGGATTCGAACCGCGACACCCAGACGGCCGTGCACGAGCTCCGGGAGGCCCGCCGCGAACGGGACGCGGCCTATCGGCAGCTCGAAGCGGCCTACCGGCAGCTCGAGAAGCTCTCGCGAGAGCTTCACGAGATCCATTCCTCCCATCTCTGGAAGGTCGCCGGGATCTACTGGCGTCTCCGGAAATGGCTCTCGCCGGCCCGCGGCCGCCGCGGACCGCCCGAGCCGGACCTCCGACCCGAAGGCGGCGACGCCGACGCCGTCCGGGAGACGCTTTCGAGCGCGCGCCCGTCCGCCTGTGACGTGATCTGTTTCCCGATCATCGACTGGGACTTTCGATTCCAGCGCCCTCAGCAGCTCATGCGCCGCTACGCCACGGCGGGACATCGTGTCTTCTACGTGTCGCAGAATTTTTTCCGGGAAGGTCCCCCCTATCGACTCGTTCCCAGGGAGAAGAACGTCGTCGAGGTCGGGCTGCGAGGCCCCGAACTCAACGTCTACCGGGATTCCCTCGGGGCGGCCGGCGTCGACGCCCTCCTGGGGTCGCTCGACGCCCTGAGACGCGACCTTTCATTGGCGTCGACGGCGGCGGTGCTGCAGCTCCCCTTCTGGTGGCCCCTCGCGCGTCGGGCGCGCGAGCGCTTCGGCTGGACGGTCGTCTACGACTGCATGGACCTCCACGCCGGGTTCTCGACCAATCGACCCGAGATGCTCGACCAGGAGGAGGACCTGCTCGTGTCGGCCGACGCGGTCATGGTTTCGTCGGAGCTCCTGCGGCGGCGCGCCTCCGAGCTCCGGTCGTCCGTCACGCTCGTCCGAAACGCGGCCGACTACGAGCACTTCGCCGGGGAGCGATGGCGGAAAGGCGCCCGGCCGGTCGTGGGGTACTACGGCGCGATCGCCGAGTGGTTCGACGCCGACCTGCTCGCCGACGTCGCCGAGCGCCGCCCGGACTGGGACTTCGTCCTGGTGGGTTCGACGTACGGCGCCGACGTCCGGCGGCTCTCCCGCCTCCCCCACGTCTCGCTGGTCGGAGAGAAGCCCTACGCCGAGATCCCGCGATGGCTCGCCGGATTCGACGTCGCCGTCATCCCGTTCCGACGCACCCCCCTCACCGAGGCGACCGATCCCGTCAAGGCGTACGAGATCCTCGCCGCGGGGAAGCCCCTCGTCGCCGTGCCGCTGCCCGAGCTCGAACCGCTGGGTTCCCGGATCCGGCGGGCCGAGGACGCGCAGGGGTTCGTCCGGGAGATCGCCGCCGCGCTCGACGAGCGCGACCCTTCCCTCGTGGAAGAGCGGCGCGCGTTCGCCCGGGACAACACCTGGGATGCCCGGTTCCGGGCCATGGACGCGGCCGTCTCCGCGGCGTTCCCGAAGGTCTCGATCGTCGTCGTCACGTTCAACAACCGGGCGCTGACCGCGCGGTGCCTCGACAGCCTGTTCTCCGTCAACGAATGGCCGAATTTCGAAGTGATCGTCGTGGACAACGCCTCATCGGACGGGACGCTCGACGACCTGCGCGAAATGGCGGGGCGGCGCCCTTCGATGCGCCTCCTGGAGAATCCGACGAATGCGGGATTCGCCGCCGCGAACAACCGCGGCCTGGCGCTCGCGACCGGAGAGATCCTCGTGATGCTCAACAACGACACGGTCGTCACGCGCGGGTGGCTTCCTCCCCTCGTGAGGAGACTGCGCGCCGATCCGTCGATCGGCATGATCGGCCCGACCACGAACGAGATCGGAAACGAGGCGCGGGTCAAGGTCGACTACGCGGATCTCGCGGACATGCCCTCATGGGCGGCCGATTTCGTCCGCGCCCACGACGGCGAGACCTTCGAGATTCCCGTCCTCGCGATGTTCTGCACCGCGCTGCGGCGTGAGGTGTACGAAAGCGTGGGACCCCTCGACGAGCGGTTCGGGATCGGGATGTTCGAGGACGACGACTATGCCCGCCGGGTCTCCGACGCGGGTCTTCGCCTGGTCTGCGTCCGCGACGCGTTCGTCCACCACGAAGGCGGCGCCTCCTTCAAGCGCCTGCCCGGCGCCGAGTACCGGCGTCTGTTCGAACGCAACCGTTTCCTCTACGAGCAGAAATGGGGCTCGTGGACGCCTCACCTCGACGATTCGACGCGGGATTCGGTGCCCCACTTCGTCGTCAAGCTCCGTCAGATCCTTCGGGAGGCGGGCGAGAGGGGGCGCGAGGCGCCGTTCGTCTTCCTCCCGGACCGCCCGTGGACGGCGACCGTCCCGGGCCGCGCCCGCGCGCTCGCGCTCGCCCTGGGGCGGGCCGGTCGGCTCGTCTTCTACGATTGCACGGGCAGCGTTCCGGATCGCTTCGCGGGCTTCGTGGAAGCCGCGCCGCGCGTGTGGCTCTACAACGGACCGCGCGGCGTGCTCGACCAGATCGAATCTCCGGTCCTCTGGGCGACGCCGCGGAACGCCTCCCAGGTCGACCGATGGGCGAGCCGGACCCTGGCCTATGACCTCGCGGAAGACCTCTCGATGATGGGAATCGAGGCCGGCGCCCTCGCGGCGGCCGATGCGAGGATGCGGCGCGACTCCGACGTGATCTTCTGCGCCGACCGCGCCGTCGCCCGCGGGCTCGGCGGGCCGCCTCGCGTGCGCCACCTCCCCGGCGGCGGAGCCGTTCCCGCCGCCGACGGCCTGCGGGGCGTTCGCCGATCGCGTTCCCGCGCGTGCGCCGTGACGGTCCTCGCCGACGCCGCCCGGTTCGACGCCCCCCTCTTCCGCGTCTGCGCACGGGAAAAGCCCGACTGGGACTTCGTCCTCGTCGTGGACGCCGACACGGAATCCGCGATCGCCGCGTCGATCGAAGGTCTACCCAATGTGCGGGTCGCCTCTGCTCCGGGCAGCCTCGCGGCGGCGTGGCGGCGTGCCGACGCCCTGTTCCTGCCGCTCCGGCCCGACCCTCCCGGATTCTTTCCGGCAGCGCTCTTCGACGCCTTCGCGGCGGGCGTGGCGGCGGTGTCCACGCCCGTTCCGGAGTGCGCGGCGATCCCGGAGGTGTTCGTCGCCCGCGAACCCACCGCCCTCCAGGCGGGCCTGGAAACCGCTCGAGAGCGCCGGCGGTCTCCGGAATTCGCCTCCCGCCTGAGGGCGGTCGCCGGAGAGAACACCTGGGACGTCCGCGGGGCGGCGGTCCTCGACGCGATCCGGGAGTCTGCGGCCCGCGTCGACGTCGGGCCTCCGGGCGAGAGCGGGCGGGCCGGATGAGCGCGAACGGCGAGGGAGCGGGCGCAAAGAAGCGCGTCCTGTTTTCGGGCTATTTCGGCGCCGGCAACCTGGGGGACGAGGCGATTCTGTCGGCCACGCTCGCCCGCTTCCATGCCCAATTCGGAGACACGCTCGACCCGATCGTGGAGAGCCGCGATCCCGTCGCGACGCGGCGCTCCCAGGGAGCCATCACGACGGTCCGGCCGGAGCTCCTCCTCCTCTCGGAGGCGATTCGATCGAGCGACCTGGTCGTGTGGGGGGGAGGAGGCCTCCTTCAGGACATCTGGCACTTTCCGGTCGAGGATCTTTTTCGGAACCCGCGCGCCGGCATCCCGTGGTACGTCCGCGTGCCCCTCCTCTCGGCCTTCTGGGGAGTCCCCTGCATTCTGTACGCCCAGGGAATCGGCCCGGTCGAGCACGCCGAAAGCCGGCGCCTGATCGCGGTGGTCGCCAATTCGCTGCCCGCGATCACGGTGCGCGACGAGCCTTCGGCGGCGCTCCTCCGAGAATGCGGCGTCACCGCGCCGATCACCGTCACCGCCGATCCGGCGTTCGCTCTCCGTATCGAAGCGGGGCAGATCCCGGCGCAGATGCGCGCCCACGGTCTCGATTCGCTCCCCCGGCCCCTCGCCGCGCTCGTTCCCCGACTCCCGCCCGGCGAAGAAACGGACTGGATCGAGCCCTATGTCCGCGGCGTCGACCGGTGGCTCGAGGCGTCGGGAGGGAGCGTCGCATTCCTGCCCTTCGACCAGGGGCGCGCCCGCGACGTCGGCATCTGCGACGGGCTCCGCCGGCGGATGGCCCGGCCCGATCGGGCGGTCGTGGTCGAGCGGATCGAGAAGCCCGCCGGCGCGCTCGCGCTCCTCGGCGGATGCGACCTGGTCCTCGCCACCCGGCTCCATGGCGTGATCCTCGCCGCCGTCGCCGGAACGCCCGTCGCCGCCCTCGACTACGACCCGAAGGTGGCGGCCGCGGCCGCGGACCTCGACGTCCCGGTCCTCCCTCTCCATTCGATCCGCGAGCAATCGATCTTCGAGGCGATGTCGGCCCTCGCCGCGGAGCCGGAGCGGCGCCGGGAGGCGCTCGCCGGGCGGATCGAGTATCTCCGCTCCCGCGAAGAATGGAACGTTCGCCGCGCGGCGGCGCTTCTCGCCCGCCCCGCCTCGTCAAGGTCGCCGGACGATTCCTCGCGCGAGCTCCAGGAGGCGAAGGACTTCCTTTCGATCGCTTCGCGCCAGCTGGCGGTTGCCTCCCGGGAGCTCTCCGAATCGCGCGCCCGCGAGGCGGACGTCGCGGTCGAGCTCGCGCGTGTCTCGGAGGAATTCGAACGGTGGAAGAGCTCGCGGACCGGCCGGATCCAGCAGGCGACGTGGGACCTCTCCGCGCGCCTCCTGCCGGAGGGAAGCCGACGCCGCCAGATCTATCGGCGTCTCCGGGGCCTTCCCGAGCCCCTTCCTCCTTCCGAGATCCCGGCCCGCGACTCTTCCCCGTCCGAGCCTCCGGGCCCGCGCGATTTTCCGGGAGAGCTCGCCGCGTTCGAAGAGCGGCTCCTCCACGCGCCGAAGGTCCCCGTCGTGGCGATCTTCTCCGCGACGCGACTCCGCGAGGACGAAGGTCAGCGCCCCACCCAGTTCGCGTTGGAGCTCGCCCGGCGCGGAACGGCGGTGGTCTTCGTTTTCTGGAGATGGTCTGCCGACGAACCGTCGCCGCAGGATCGACTGGAGTCCCGCATCTTCCAGGTGCCGATCGACGTCGTGGCGTCCGATCCCGACATTCTCTTCCGGCGCTTCCGCGGGTTCCCGCGGCGCGTCGTCTTCGAATTCCCCCACCCCTCCTTCCTCGAGCCGCTCGCGGCGGCCAACGCCGAGGGATGGACGACGGTGTACGACGTGCTCGATGACTGGGAAGACTTCCATCGCGTGGGGCAGGCCGCCTGGTATCGAGAAGGCTTCGAGAGGCACCTGGCGGGAACGAGCGGCGTCGTCACCGCCGTCCATCCGCTCCTCGTCGAACGCGCCGCGGCTCTCGGAGCGCGCGCCCCGATTCTCGTTCCGAACGGCGTTCGGACGGAGATCGCGGCGGTCGGCACGCGGCGGCGTCTGCGCCGGGGGCGCGTGACGGTCGGCTATTTCGGATATCTCGCCGGAGCCTGGTTCGACTGGGAGATCGTGGCGGCCGCGGCCCGGGCGCGACCGCGGTGGGTATTCCACCTCATCGGATACGGCGGCTCCGCCGAAGGGGTCGAGCTGCCCGAAAACGTGGTGCTCCACGGGCGCGTGGCCCAGAGCGAACTCGCGTCGTACGCGGCGTGCTGGGACGTCGGGATCGTCCCGTTCAAGGAGAGCCGTCTCGCCGCGGGCGCCGATCCGATCAAGACCTACGAATATCTCGCGATGGGCCTTCCGGTCGTCGTCACCGGGGTCTTCCCGCCCCGCGGCGCCGAGGCGCACGTCACCCGCGCCGGGTCCGCCGACGAATTCGTCGCCGCCATCGAAAAGGGCGGACGGACCCGCCGACGACGTGCCGACCGTCGCGACTTCGCGAAGGGCTGCACCTGGGCCCGCCGCCTCGACGCCCTGCTCGACGCGGCCGGCGGCTTCGAAAGAGAGGATCCCGAAAGACGGGCGCTCTTCGGGGCGCCGGAATGAAGGTCCTCTTCGTCTACAAGTACCTCACCCTCGGCGGGTGCGAAACGGTGATTCGCGCCCGGCTCGAGGGGCTGGAACGGGAGGGAATCGAGGCCCACGCCTGGTTCTTCGAAGACCTGGGCGGGATCGACATCTTCGCCGGGCTCGAGTCGCGCGTCCGCGTGGGGGGACTCCGCGACTGCGAGTCGGCGATCCTCGACGAAGGCTTCGACCTCGTCTCGACGATCGACACCGAGGAGGTCTTCCCCCTTTTCGAAGCCAACCCGCGGCTTCCCGCTCTCGTGGTGGAAGCCCACAGCCCTCACCCGGAGAACCTGGAATATCTCCGCCGGACGGAGGACGTCCCGGTGGCGGCCTTCTTCGCGCCGTCGGAATACCAGGCCGCTCTCGTCGCCGAGCGCGTCGCCGGCCCCGCGGCGATCACGGTCGTGCCGAACCCGCTGCGGGCATCCTTCTGCGAGGCGATCGCTCCGACCTCCGGAGCGCGTCCGCCGCGAATCGCCTGGATCGGCCGCCTCGACGCGCTCAAGAACTGGCCGGAATTCGTCGACGTCGCCGCATCCCTGCGCGGGTCCGGGATCGACGCCGTCTTCCGCCTGGTCGGACGCGCCCCCGACCGCCTGACCCCCGAGGCCCTGCTCGCCCGGCTCGAAGCCGCCGCCGTAGCCGACCGGCTCCGCTGGTACCGCGGTCTCGATCACGCGCGCATTCCGGCGTTTCTCGATTTCGTCCGCGATTCCGGGGGAGTCGTCGTCGTCACGTCGCGGGGAGAATCGTTCGGGATGGTCGCCGCCGAGGCGATGGCCCGGGGCTGCGCATGCGTCATCGCCGACCAGCCCCCCCTCTCGGAACTCGCCGGCGCCGGACGGTTCGCGCGAACCTATCCCCCGGGCGACGCCGGACGCGCCGCGGCGGAGGTCGCTTCTCTGCTCGCCGATGCGGACGGACGGACCTCCCTCGGCAGCCGCGCCCGGGACGCGATTCTCGCGCGGCATTCGCCCGCCGCCGCGATTCCCGCGCTGGCGCGCGCGCTGGAATCCGCGGCATCCCGGAAATGACCGCCGAGGGAGGAGCACCGGGCGGCAGCGTCCGGCCGCCCGAGATCCCGTCCTCGCTCCGGGCGGAGACGGCCGCGGCCCTCGGAGCGCTCGTCGCCGGCGTCCTCCCGCGTCTGCTCTTCGTCCGGGCCTACCCCGTCGCCCCGATGTCCGACTTCGCTGCGATGGTGAAGATGGCCACCGCGCTGAGGGACCACGCGCCGGAGGCGGCGCGCTGGGGCTGGTTCCAGCTGAGCGCCGGGGCTCCGACGCTCCTTTCGATGGCCCTGCGGCTCGCGCCGGGCTCCCCGGCAACCGCCGCGCGAATCGCGACCGCGATCTGGACCGGTCTCGCTCCGCTGACGGCGTTCCTCGTGCTCGGGCGTCCGTTCTCTCTCCGGTTTCGGCTGGCGGCCGCGGCGGGGCTCGCTTTCTGGCCCGGGCAGATCGTCTTCAGCGGCGTGGTCTCCCAGGACAACTGGATCGTTCTCCCCGTCGTCGCTTCCGCCGCCCTCGGCGTGCGGGCCCTGCGGGAGGGCGCGGCTCGGCCTCTGCTGGCCGCCCTCTTCTATGCCTCAGCCGTCTGGATCCGCGAGGAGATGCTCGTCGTCCTCGTTCCCCCCGCCGTCGTCGCCGCGGCGGGCCCGCGGACCGGACGCCGTCGGATGATCCTCCGTTTCGCGCTCGCCGCCTCTCTCCTGCTCGGCCTCATCTGCTGGCAGCGGGGCCGTGCGACCGGCCGATACACGGTGCGGAGCGAGCTCGGATGGGAGGCGCCTCTCGGAACGTACGCTCCCGGGGCCGGGCTCGGATTCGTCCTCCCCCGCGCTTTTCTCTCGTCGGTGGACCCGGCCCTGCTGAAGGATCGGCGTCGGGCGCTCGCCCTCGCGCCATCGCTGGTTTTCGAAGAAGTCCGCCGGCGCCCCTTCTATCATGCGGTCCGCCGAATCGCGGCCACCCTCCTGACCTGGCAGCACGCGGAGCTGGAGGACCTCTACTGGGCGTTTCCCTATCCCGATCCGGCGGCTCCGCCGGGTGCGTCCGCCCGGAGATTCGCCGCGCGCGCGGGACCATGGCTCGACCGGTCCCTCGCGCTCGTTCACGTCGCCTTTCTCGCGGCCGTTCTGCTCGGGCTCTCCTCGGGGAGCCGCGAGGTGACGCTGCTCACCGTCACGATCGCCGCCAAGGTCGGGGTGCAGCTTCTCTTCGTTTCGATGGGACGGTTCTTCCTGCCGGTCGAAGCGCTCGAGCTCCTGACGATCCCGTTCGGCGTCGAGATCGCCCTTCGCCGCCGCCGGGCCGCGGTGGCGGTTGGAGGCGCTGCCGTGTTCGCAGCGGCGATCGCCGCCTCGGCGCGCGCGATGGGCAACTGGGCCCTCGCTCACGAGGACGTCCCGCAGCGCATCTACCGCTTCTCGATCTCCGGCCCCGGCCGGGCCGCCTCGCTCGACTGCATCGTGGCGAAAGGCTGGGTGAGCGATCTCGGCGAAACGTCGGCCCGACTTCAGCTGCTCCGCCGCGACCCGCGGCCAGGCGAGGTCGCCCGCGCCGACTGCCGCCTGCTGCCCGGTTCCGGCGCGGGCCCCGTCGCGCTCGAAATCCGCGACGGATACGCGAAGGGCGGCCTGCCGAACCAGATCGTTCAGCGCGTGAGGGTCGACGGCCGGGAGGAACTGGCCCACGACATCTCCGACGTTCCCGGAGAGGGGTGGCTCGCGGTGCCCCTTCCCGCCGGATCCGGCGGCGCTCCGCCCCGCGTCACGATCGAGATCGATGCCGTCCGGCCGTTCCGCGGGGGCGACTGGGGAGACGCCGGGGCGACGGATTTCCGGCTCGCGCCCGCCGACCGGACCCGGACGAACCGCGACTGAGTCCCGCACCCGGCGACGAGCGGACTGGCTCCGCGCCGCGTCAGTTGAGCGTCAGCCCGTACGCGTTGACGAGGAACTTCGCCATCTGGTCGCGCAGCACCGGGCTGTCGGGACGGTAAGTTCCGTCGCCGAAGCCGTCGACGATCCCCTGCGACCAGATGAAATACACGAAACGGCACAGCGGGCTCGAATCGTCCACGTCGCTGAAGAAGTTCGGCTGGCCGTCCGTGCAGTCGTAACCGCGCCCGTTCCCCGGATCGGCGCGCGCGGCCGGGACCGCGGCGTCGCTTCCCGCGAGGTCCCGCGCGAGGACCGCCGCGAACGCCCCCCGGGTCAGCGGGGAGGCCGGGCACCAGGTGGACGCGTACGTCGCCTGCTCGTCCGCGCACGAAAACGTCCGCCCGCCCGCCGCGAGCCAGTGGATCTGGCGGCAGAAGCCGGAAGTCGGACTCACGTCCGTGAACAGGGAAACGCCGCCCGCGCGGCAGGCGTAGGCGCCGAGACCCGGAACGTTGCCGGCGGCCGGGACCGCGGCGTCGCTTCCCAGGGCCGTCCGCGCGACGAAGGCCGCGATCTGCTCGCGCGTCACGGCCTGCGTCGGACAGTACGCCCCCGTGCCGCACCCGAGCGTCACGCCGTTGTGGAAGAGCGTCTCGATCGGCGTGAAGAACGTCTCGCTCGCCGGAACGTCCGCGAAGCTCCCGCCGATGTGCACGGTCCACTTTCGCGTCGGCCCGGTCGAGAGCTTCTCCGTCGCCGTCGCGTCCCAGTGCGCGGCCGGACGGTTCGCCGGGTTCGTCACGCCGATCCGGTAGCAGCCCGCCGCCGAGCTTCGGCAGGTCCCCGTCGCGCCCGCCGCGATCGACGCGTACCCCGCCGACGAATCGCCCACGCCGTACGTCGCGCCCGCCGGCCCGGTGAAGCCGGAAAGCGTTCCCGTGAACGCCGCGGACGAACTTCCGTCGTTCTTCCAGAACGGCGCGAGCTCGGCCGCCTCCCCGGGCTCGAGGATGCCGTTCGTGTTCGAGCTGCCATTGGGGACCGCCTCGCCGTCCGCCTCGGGCCGCACGGGAGTGAGCGTCGGAGCCCACGCGGTCATGTGCCCGGCCTCGTCGCCGAGATACAGGATGCCGTTGGCGACCACCGGGCTCTGCCAGTGAATCCCGCCGATCGCGGTCGTGGACCAGAGAGCCGCGCCCGTCGTCGGCGAGAGAGCCCGAAGCAGCCCTCCGCCCGCCGCGTAGAGGACGCCATTGGCCACGAGGGGCGAAGATGCCGCCCCCGATTTCGTCCAGACCGCGCCGAGCGACGCGCTCGCGCCCGATGCCGTCAGACGGAGCGCGGAAATTCCCGCGCCGTTCCCCACGAACACCCAGGTCGAGCCGTCCGAGGGATTCACCCAGACGGCCGGCGCGCTGAATACTCCCCCTCCCTGCGGCAGCGCCAGCACCTGGACCGCGCCGCCCGTGAAACCGGGGCCGCCGTGGCCGCTCAGGTCGTCGAGGCGGAGGAGCCGGAGCATTCCGTCCTTTCCCGACTGGAGGCCGAGGCGGCCGCTGTAGCCGGGCGCCGGAAGGATCGCGGGAGCCGTGCTGCCCACGTCGGCAT
Organism: Thermoanaerobaculia bacterium; assembly: GCA_035717485.1. Lineage (NCBI taxonomy): Bacteria > Pseudomonadati > Acidobacteriota > Thermoanaerobaculia > Thermoanaerobaculia bacterium. Next base: position 12,620 of record DASTIQ010000134.1, read on the forward strand.
CGCTGTCCTGCAGCTGCTGGAAGTTCGCCGGGGTATAGCTGTCGACCGGTTTGCCGGAAGCGCCGGTTCCGTTCGGGTGGATCGCCAGAACGGAATCCCCCCAGGCGGCCGCCGCGTCGTAATCGCCGTTTCCGGTCGCGACGAAGAGGCGGTTCGTCACCGGATCGTAGACGGCGCCGCTCCTCGCCCAGATCGCGGTCTGCACGTGGCCGCAGTCGGGAGTTCCCGGCTTCTCGGCGAAGTGGACCGCCTGCCCGCTGCAGGCGGCGTTGAACACCGTCTGTCCCTGGGTCGCCAGGTTGACGACGGTGACGTGACCCTGGTAGTCGCCGGCGTCTCCCGGGTATCCGCCGTTGCAGACGTAGAGAAAAGGGGTCCCCAGAGCGTTGACCGCGACCGAGAGATCCGACGACCCCTTCTCGTCGAACGGCTTGATCGTCGCCGTCTGCGGCCATCCGGCGCCCGCGACCTCCGTTCCGTCCGCGGTCCGGTAGCGGTGCACCTTACCGTCGAGGCCGTAAGCGAAGACGTACACCCGGTCCGGAGAAACCGCGGGCGACGACGTCGTGTAGCACACGTTCGCGCCGTTGTTGATCCGGCAGGAGCCGGCGGGGCTGGATCGCGACCAGACCGTCGCCCCCGTCCGTGCGTCGAGGGCGACGAGGTCGCCCGCGCGGGTCGTCGCCAGCAGCAGGTCGCGGGGCCCCGCCGCCGTGCCGACGTGCTGAACGACCGCGGGAGCGCCGTCGCAGACCGCGGGGAGCGTGGCCTGGAAGATCCGCACGAGCCCGCCCACGTTCGTCGCGTCGATCACCGTTTCCCGGATGTCGTTGCCGCCGTGCTGCGGATCGCCGTTGAACTGCGTCCAGTCGTACGCGGCCGAGATCCCCGCCCACCCGAGGGCGGCGAGCAGGAAAACGACGGCGCGTTTCATCGAGACTCTCTCGCGAGATCTTTCGCGCCGGCGCGCTCGCGCCGCAGCTTCTCCCGGAGCCGGCCCGGTTCCAGCCGATGCTTGGCGAACTTCTTTCCGGAAACGAACAGGACGGGAACGTCGAGTCCGAACTCCTCGGCGAGATCGCTCCGGGAATCGACGTCCACGATGGTCGTCTTCACGGCAAATCCCTTCGCCTCGTCCTCGACCGCCGATTTCATCGCGTCGCACAGATGACATTCGCGCCGGGTGTACAGGAGGAGATCGATCATTTCGAACGCTGCGCGCTCTCCTGTTCTGCCACGCGGCGCGACACGAGCCAGGCGTAGTGGAAGCCCGAGACGACGGTCGCCGCCGCCACGGCCCCGAAGGGAACCCAGACGAACGGCATCGGGAGCGGCCACACGTCCGCGCAGAGCACCGCGAGCACCGTCACGATCTGGATGACCGTGTTCGTCTTGCCGAGGAACGTCGCGGGGAAGTCCTTCATTCCGGTCGTCAGGATGATCACGAGCGCGACGACCATCATGAGGACGTCGCGCGAGATGACGAGAAAGGTCAATCCCTCCGGGATATGGACGCGCGCCCGGTAGGTGGGAATCGCCAGCATGATGTACGACGAGATCATCAATAGCTTGTCCGCAATGGGGTCGAGAACCGCCCCGACCGCGGACTGCATATGCAGGGCCCGCGCCAGATACCCGTCGAGACCGTCGGAAACCCCCGCGACGACGAAGAGCACGAGCGCCGCGACGGGACGTTCGGCGGCGATCGAATAGAGGAAGACCGGGAGGACCGCGAGGCGAAGCAGAGTGATGAGGTTCGGGATCGTCCAGGGTCCCTTGAGATCCGTGGCTTTCATCGCGCCGTCCCTCCCGCCGGGCCGCCCTGCTGCAGGAACCCGATCCCGCGCCGGAACTCCGCACCCGAGACGCCCGGCGCCCGGGAGGCGGGAAGGAGTCCGCAGGAGGCCGCGAGGGCGGCCGGCTTCTTCACATCTCCCCCTTTCGGCGTGCAGGCCGCGACACCCGGAGCGCCCGCGACGGATCCCGCCCGGAGCAGGATGCGGGCCGCATCCGAGCGCGTCACGAAAGCGTCGGGGCGCGCGCGATGCGTCGCCGGATCGACCGTGAGGAGCCCGAGCTGGAGACCCCGGGAGAGCATCCTCTGGTCGGCCCGCGCGACGATGTCCGAAGCGACGGGCGCGGGACCGGGCGCGGACGCCGTCCGGATCTGCGGAAGGAGCCGCCAGAGGAGCGTCATCGCCCCGGCGCGCGTCAGACGGGGCGAGCGGGCGATCGCCCGTTCCCGTGCCGGCCAGTTGGAGATGACGAAGTCTTCCTGGCTCTCCTGGGCGCGGGCGCGGAAGCGGGGATCCGCGCGCGCCAGAGCGGAGAAGATTTCGAAGGCGGCGTCGCCCCGGCCGACCTTCAGCGCGAGGTTCCCCGCCTGTTCCCCGGTCGCGACGTCCGAGGGATCGCGACGCCACGCTTCGAACAGTCGATCGAAGCCTTCCCGATCGTCCCCCGAAGCCGCCGCCGCGCGGCCGGCGATGCGGAGCGCGTCGAGGTCGGAAGGCGCGATGGCGAGCGCCCGTTCCGCGTCCGCGCGCGACTCGGCGGCTTCCGTCTTCAGCTCCCCGCGGGCTTTCTCCACGAGGGCGCGAACCGCCTTACCGCCCGTCGATCGCTTCCTCTCGAGGAGGCCGGCGTTGCCGGGAGAGCGCAGGAGCGCGGCTTCGAAGAGATCGTAGGCTTCGGGCCACCGTTCGAGTTTCCCCGCCGTCTCCGCGCAGACGGCGAGGATCGGGGCGGTTTCGATCCCCTTCGCGAACGCGGCGTCGCATCCCCGTCGCGCGTCCTCCAGACGGCCGAGCTCGAGGAGCGCCTGCACGCGGCCGATCGCGCCGGCCGATCCCGCGGCGGCGTCGAAAGCGCGAAGAGCCTCCTCGAACCGCCCTTCCCCCATCCGCGTCCAGCCCTCCGCGATGCCCGGCGGAAACGGTCCCGGCAGCCCGGTCCGCGGATCGAGAACGTAGGCCGGAAGCCGGGCGGTGGGAACGGCAACGGTCCGGCAACCGGCCGCGAGCAGCGCGGCCAGCAGGATGCGGCCGCTCTTCCGGGTCACGGCGAAGGCGGGGCGGGAGTGTGGGAGACGGGGCGTTCGGCGCGCAGCAACGCGATCGCGTGCTTGTAGATCATCTCCTCGACCCCGGAGATCTCGACGACGATCGCGAACTTGTCGAACCGCTTGAGGCGCCCGATGCGGGTTTCCCCGTTGATCAGGCGCACCTCGACGGCGATCTCCTCGTGACGCAGCGCGAAGAAGAACGAATCCTGCACGTTGATCGGCGCCTTGTTCACGGCGCTCCTTCCGCGAACGCGGCGGCGCGGCGGACGGCCGCGTCGAAATCGAGCGTTTCCAGTTCGGGCTCGGAGGCGAGCCAGGTTCGCTGACGTTTCGCGAGCGCGCGGGTGCGGGAGACGATCCGGGCGAGCGCTTCGTCGTCGGTCAGCTCGCCCGCGCCCCGCCGGACGAGCTCCGCGTATCCGATCGCGCGGAAGGCGGGCGCGTCGGGGGGAACGCCCTGTGCGAGCAGGCTCTCCACCTCGCGGGGCCAACCGGACGTCCACATCTCGCGCACTCTCCTCGAAATACGAGTATAGAGATCTTCCTTCGGAAACAGAAGCGCGAGCCGGAGCAGCCGCCGGCCGACGAGTCCGGGAACCGCCGGCGCGCGCTCGGTCACCCGCCGGCCGGTCGACAGCACGATTTCGAGCGCGCGGGACAGGCGTCCCGTGTCTCCGGCCGGCACGCGCGCCGCGTACGCCGGGTCGAGCACGTCGAGCATCCGCTTCCGGAACGCGCGGCCCGACTCGCTCCACCCCTCCGCCAGATAACGGCGCAGCGCGGCCGATTCGACGGCACCTCCGGGCAGACCCGAAAGGAGGGCGCGGACGTAGAAGTGCGATCCGCCGACGATGATCGGAAGACGCCCCCGATGCTCGATTCCGCGGATCGCGCCCTGCGCCTCGGCCGCCCACCGCCCCGCCGAGAAGGGCTCGACCGGATCCGCCACGTCGATCAGATGGTGCGGGATCTCCGCGCGAATCTCGCTCGAAGGCTTCGCCGTCCCGATGTCGAGCCCGCGATACACGGCGAACGCGTCGGCCGAGACGATTTCCCCTCCCGTGCGCCGCGCGATCTCGACGGCGAGCGCGCTCTTCCCGCTGGCGGTCGGGCCCAGGACGAGAACGACCGGCGGCGCGGTCACGGGCGTCCCCGTTCGCGAAGGAGCAGATGCCCCGGGGTGACGAGGAAGCCGACGTCGGAGCGAAGGTCGGTGCGGAAGACCGGAACCCGGAGGCGCGCGAACGTCGCGAGCGTTTCGGGG
>DASTIQ010000135.1 GCA_035717485.1 Thermoanaerobaculia bacterium
GGCAAGCGCTGAAGCGGCAGGATATATTCGGTCAACTTGAGGCTTCCGACGGATTCTCGAACCCTCGGCCTCTGGCTCGGGGCCGTGGCGATCACCGTTGCCGCCTGCGCCCTCGTTCACGACCACACCCGCCTCGATTCCGCCTCGTTCGATGAGCCGTCGCACATTCACGCGGCGTATCTCCAGGTCTTTCATCACAACGGGATTTCGAACATGGAGCACCCGCCGCTCGCGAAGGAAGTGGCGGGGCTCGGTTTGCTCTTTTGCCGCCCTGCCGATACGCCGGCCGAGCCGAACCTGGATTTTCCCAATTCAGGGCGGCGCTTCCTGTTCGGGAACCGAATTTCTCCCGATACGATTCTCGCCGCCGCGCGCACCCCGATGCTCGTTTTCTTCGCGTCCGTGTGCCTGCTGGTCTTCGGCGTCGCCCGGCGCTTTTTCGGTTCGGTGGCGGGGTTCCTGGCGCTCTTCCTGATCGCATTCGAGCCGACGCTCCTCGCGCATGCCGGAATCGTGCACACGGACGTCCCGGTTTCTCTGTTCTGGCTCGCCTCGGTGATGGCGTGGGGGCGCGTTCTCGAGCGGCGCTCTCCCGGGCGCGTCGCTGTCGCCGGTCTGCTTCTCGGCGGAGCGCTCGCGACGAAGTTCTCGGCGATCTATCTCCTGCCGACCTTTGCGCTCGTCGCACTGGCGATCCGGGCAGTGAATACGCGGAAGCTCCCGCGGACCGACTCGCCATCCCGCTTGTCGGTCTTCGGAGGCGCGCTCGGACGCGATCTCCTCGCCGGAATCGGAACGGCGGCGATCGGGTTCACGACGGTACTCCTGGTCTACCAGGTCGTGGTCTCCGGGTTCTCCGTGGCCCAGCAACAGGCGGTGATCCGCCGCATGGTGGGGGGTTATGAACGGGCGCCGGTGCTCGCGAATCGACTCGCGGCCATTTCGCCGGTGTCCAAGGCGCTCGCTCACTTCCTAGGGGGAATCGCCGTCGTCGGCCGTCAGAGCGCGGTGGGGGGAGGTCTCAGCTTTCTCAATGGGAAGATTTCGGTCGAGGGATTTCCCTTCTATTTTTTCGAAGCGTTCGCGGTAAAAACAGCGATTCCTTTCCTGCTCCTGTCGGTTGCGGCGCTCGGGCTGCTTCCGTTTCGCCGTGTCGAACCCCGCGATGCGTTGTTGTGGGTCCCCGTTCTTTATTACTTCCTTTTCTCGATGGGATCCTCGTACAACATCGGTATTCGCCACCTCCTTCCGGTCTATCCGTTTCTCGCCATTGCGGGCAGCCGGGTTCCTCATGAAATCGCGAGCCGTTTCCCGGGCATGAACGCGCGGCGAAAAGCGGTCGCAATCGGCGCGGTCGTGCTGCTCGCCGCGTTCCAGGTGGCGACGGCGCTTTCCGCCCATCCCTTCGAGCTTTCCTATTTCAATACGTTCGGCGGCGGCACGGGGAACGGCTACCGGCTGCTTACGGATTCGAACACCGACTGGGGAATCGACCTCCGCCGCCTCGCGATCGAGCTGAATCGTCGAAAGGTCTCGACGGCGACGATCTGCTATTTCGGCGTGGATCCGGTGCAGGCTCGGACGGGGATTCCGGATTTCACCGCGGACGGCCGGCTCCGTGGCGACTTCGTGACGATGTCGACGACGCTTTGGGATATCGGTCCCGCCTTCTATGCGGTGAATCATCGCCCGGACCTGGGCCGCCGTCTCTCGCTCCTCATTCGACTGCTTCGTACCCGCGGCACGTTCGTCGGCCGAATCGGCGGTTCCACGCTGCTGTATCGATTGCCTGTCGCGCCCGATCCGATCTCCGATATCCTGCGACGCTGATGTCAGCCGTCGAATGAAGCTCTCCGTCATCATGCCCGCCTACAACGAGAAGGAGACGATCCGCGAGATCGTCGCCCGGGTGAAGGCCGTTCCGATCGAGAAGGAGATCGTGATCGTGGACGACGGCTCGACCGACGGCACCCGCGCGATCCTCGCCGAGCTCGACGGGAAGGAAGGCGTGCGGGTGTACCTCCAGCCGCAGAATCGTGGAAAAGGGGCGGCGATCGCCCGAGGCTTCCAGGAAGCTCGCGGCGACCTCGTGCTGATCCAGGACGCCGACCTCGAGTACGACCCGGCCGACTATCCGAAGCTCATTCACCCGATCGAGTCGGGGCGCGCGGACGTCGTGTTCGGCTCGCGTTTCCTCGGCGGCGGCGAACGGCGCGTGCTCTACTTCTGGCACACCGTCGGCAACCGGATGCTCACCCTGATCTCGAACATGCTGACCAACCTGAACCTGACCGACATGGAGACCTGCTACAAGGTGTTCCGCCGGGAAGTGGTGCAGTCGATCACGATCGAATCCCCGCGATTTGGGATCGAACCGGAGATCACGGCCAAGGTCGCGCGGCGCGGCTACCGGATCTTCGAAGTTCCGATCTCCTATTACGGCCGGACCTACGACGAGGGGAAGAAGATCGGCTTCAAGGACGCGGTGTCGGCCGTCTGGACGATGCTGAAGTTCCGGTTCCGCGAGGTCGAGGATCCGCGGAACGTCGGCCACGTGACACTCGCCCGGATGGCGAAGCTCGAGGAGTACAACCGGTGGCTCCACGACTTCTTCGCGCCGCACCTCGGGAATCGAATCCTCGAGATCGGATCCGGATTCGGCAACATGACGCGGTACTTCGCCAGTCGCGAGCGCGTGATCGCGACCGATCTGGATCCGGTCGCGTGCGAGACGCTCCGCACGACGTTTCGCGACCGACCCGGCGTCACGGTCGATTCGCTCCGATTCCCGCTGGCGCCCGACGCGCTCGCCCGTCTCCGCGAGGAGAACCTCGACACGGTCCTCTGCGCGAACGTCCTCGAGCACATCGAGCAGGACACGACGACGCTCGCCCAGATCCGGGAGATCCTGCGGCCGGGAGGCAAGCTCGTGCTGCTCGTGCCGGCGATGCCGGCGCTCTACGGCTCGCTCGACCGGGCACTGCACCACTTCCGGCGGTATTCGGCCGAGGAGCTCGACCGGAAGCTCCGCGACGCCGGCTTCACGGTCGAAAATACACGATTCCTGAACCGTCCCGGCGTCTTCGGGTGGTATCTCAATTCGCGGATCCTGAAGCGCCGGGTGCTTCCGAAGTCTCAACTGAAGATGTTCTCGCTCCTGATGCCCTTCCTGCGCGCCGAGACCAGGAACCCGCCGAAATACGGCATGTCCCTCCTGGCGATCGCGAAGAAGCCTTAGCCGCGGTCCGTCTACCGCGCGACGACGGCGACGGAGTCGCCGCCCGGGGGCGTGGCGATCGTCACGCGCGCACCGGCCAGATGGGGGGCGACGAGATTGCGCGGCACCGGGTCGGCAGGAACGGAGAAATACACGCGGCCGCCCGCCGGCAGGCCGCCGAGGAACCCTTCCAGGCGTGCGCCTTCGCCCTCCGAATCCGCGAGCTTCCCGGGCTCGAACCAACCGGGGTGCTTCTCGATTCCGGACGGAACTCCCAGGAGAGGCGCCGCCAGCGCCCCACGATCGGCCGCCAGCCTCAACGGGAGATAGTCGGCGTCGGAAGCAACGACCGCGTCGGCGCGCGACGCGCGTCCGGCGACGAATGCCGCCGTGACGGAGTAC